>CACAXU010000021.1 GCA_902536515.1 uncultured Litorivicinus sp.
CTCTCTGACACCACCAGCGTGATTATAGTCGGTTCCCAATCGAGCTTTTTTATCTCAAATCAATCAAGCCTTGCAGGTCATCAACCTTACGACCTGCTTTCTCGCCCGCTCTCCACCTGGAATCTCGATCCGAATTCCTATCAGCGACTGACGCAAATCATCCAAGCGAAATTAATTGCATGCAAGGTTTTCCTCAAACAGGATGGCAACGACCGAAACGATCCAGGTCCAGGTCCTATTTCAATGGATACACGCGAGTCAACCCCTCGGCAAATGACTCACACGCCCCTCGATAGCCACTCCAACTGGTTTTTCGAACAATCCCGTCCGCATCGGCCCAAACTTCAACATTACATGGCTCAATGCGACTTTCTTTGAACCAGCGATATCGAGTTCGATCAGCATCGTCGCTTGTCTCAGCTGGTTGGCCAAGCGCATCGATGAGATGACTTACGTTTTGACTCATCGCAAAATCGAGTCCGCTATTCATCCGATCGATCGCTTGAGAAGCACACCCAGCAAGGCCCAGAATCAAAGCCCCACCGATCAGCCGTTGTTTCATTGACATGTCCTCTTTTGAATGACCGCAAAAAGCTTACTGCGTCCACTTGAAAACCGATAGCTTAATCGGCATGTTTTTTTTACAGTTTTTGGAGTTCTGATGGTTTATTTTACGCGATATCTATTTTTTAAAGCGGCATCAGTTTTTCTGGTGTTTAGTGTCGCCGTCAGCGCCTCGCCGCGCGTTGAGGTAGTTGCAACTGACCTCAACCGACCATGGTCTGTCGCTTGGATCAACGAAACCCAAGTCTTGATCTCTGAACGCTTTGGACGATTAACCCATTTGGATCTTACTTCGAATGATCGCACTGCTATTGGCAACGTCCCGCCTGTCACTGCAGTCGGCCAGGGCGGATTGCTTGATGTGCAAGTCACCACCCTCGGGGATACACTTTGGGTTTATCTGGCGCTGTCGGGTGTCAGCAATAACCGAACAACAAGCACTGAGCTATGGCGTGCCCGGTTAAACAACAAAGCACTCACGGATGTCTCACAGCTCTTTGTAATGCCCTTAAAAACCTCATCTGGCCGTCATTTTGGAGGTCGAATCGCTCTGACCGATCAACACGTATTTCTAACAATCGGGGACCGCGGAGAACGCGAACGAGCACAGGACATTTCGGACCCAGCCGGTTCCATCATCCGACTGAACCTTGATGGTAGTATTCCATTAGATAACCCGATCTTCGCATCACCAAATGCCTCTCCCGAACTGTATTCGATCGGACACCGAAATCCGCAAGGCCTTGCTTTCGATGCCAATGGTCATCTTTACGCTCACGAACATGGACCCCAAGGTGGTGATGAAATCAACCGTATCGAGGCTGGCCTCAATTATGGTTGGCCGACGATTACCTATGGACGCAACTATGGGATCGGCACTGCCATCGGAGAGGGTTTCGAAAAAGAAGGGCTCGAACAACCGCTCATCCACTGGGATCCATCCATTGCCCCTTCAGGCATGACATTTTATTCAGGAAAACGATTTCCCGAATGGAAAAATAATATGTTCGTAGGTGCACTCAAGGCAAAGATGCTTGTACGACTGGCTTTTGAGAACGGCACACTCAAGCAAAAAGAGCGGTTGTATCGTGGCGAATATGGACGTATTCGGGATGTTCGCGAAGGTCCTGATGGCGCACTATACTTCCTGACTGATTCAAAGCGTGGACAACTACTTCGAATCACGCCTTGAAGTCGCGATGCTGAGCCATCACAGGAACCGACGAACGCGCTGCTTGCACGCGATCCAACGCAAGATCGACTGTCAGCACACCGGGCTTATCGGACAACTCACCAAGACAGTCTCCCCAAGGATCGTAAACGACAGAATGCCCGTAGGTTTCGCGTCCTTCAGTTGTCCTACCGCACTGTCCTGCGGCAACGATAAAACAACCGTTTTCGATTGCGCGAGCACGCAACAAAGTTGACCAATGAGCCTGGCCCGTAGTCTTCGTAAATGCGGCAGGCACGACCACTAGGTCAGCACCTGCTAACCCGTAGTGACGATACAGTGCGGGAAAGCGAAGATCGAAACAAATAGAGAGACCTACCGTCCAATCGTGAATGGTTGTCGTCGTGGGGCTCGAACCCGCGTCGAAGATCGCGCTTTCTCGATAACTTTCTCCTGAGGCCAAATCCACGTCAAATAAGTGAATTTTATCGTATGTCGCTTGAATCTTACCCTGTGGGTTGATCACTAAGGTTCGGTTTTTAAAACCCTGATCAGTTGCCATAATCAATGATCCGACAATAAGCGTCACTGCATGATCTGCCGCATAATGCCTCAATCGATCGACCTCGGGTGCATCAATCGTCAATGCCTGCGCTCTCGAAATCGCTTGATTTGAAGACAGACACAAAGCGCACTCAGGTAAGAGGATTACGTCAGCTTCGGCTGTTACCGCTTCATCCATCAAAGGGTACAATCTGCTCTCAGAGATTGCTAAGTCAGACTCAGCGGTATGTTGGACACAACAAATGCGCATAAATTCTCCACAAGTTTAGCGTAACAGAGACATGAACGGGCCACCTATCAATCTGTAAGCGAGTGACTTTGACGCATTCTAAAAAGGTGTCATCACCAACCAGCGCCCTCTGATCAAGGAACATCCAAACCTGTCACCTCAACCCGCACACCCTGCTCAGAGTTACCAATTGAAACCTGAGCTCCCATCGATTCAGCAATCAAACGAACCACATAGAGCCCGAGACCTAAATGTGACCCTGTGGAATCGTTCCGAGTCCCGGAGAACATTTGAAAGGCATCGATACCATTACATACTTGGAGCGACGAACCGGTATTCTCCACCCAGACCGAAACCGCGTTGATGTGGTCGCGAATACCTACAGTAATCAAACCGCCAATGGGCGTAAAATCTTTAGCGTTGTCGAGTAATTTATCCAGCATTTGCTCAAACCGTAGGTCATTTCCCAAAATTACCACTGGGTCAGTTGGCGCATCCAGTCGCCACTGGCGGTCCGTCACTGTGCGCTGAATGCTTTCGACAGCGTCTCGAGTCACCCGTGCAACATCAAAACCGTGCTGATCTTCATCACGGAGTGCCTCCTCAAGACTTGCAGCCTCAGTAACCTTTGCAAGTGTTGACTCCAGCTTTTGGATCCCTCGCTCAGCTGTTGCGCGTAAGCGACCCTGCTGCTCTGGATCTTTTTCGTCAGATAACAACTCCAAGCTTGTTTGAACGGTGCTCATCGGATTACTCAATTCATGTCGAAGTGTTCGAGGAATCCGCTCGAGAAATGCTGTGTATCTCGCCAAGTCTCTCAGAACTTGCTGTACATCTCGACTCAACTCACCAACTTCATCAGAGGTCTGCGCATCAGTCAACGCCGGTTCACTTGAAAACCGACCACGGGTATCAAGGTACGATTTCAATTCTCGCCGAAGTCGCGTGATCCGCTCAGCGAGTCGTCCCGAATAGATCGATAAACCCAAAATCAGAAGAATCAATACACCAAGCGTTTGCCACGCGAGTGTTACTAATGCTTGTTGTGCCGCACCCACAATTTCACTAGTCGGCGCCGCGATCAGAATCGAGTATCGTCCTGTTTCTGTACTTATTGGCACATTTAACCGAATATCTTGTTCCGTCAATGTCACATCGCGAGTCCACGCATCAGACACTAATAAAGATGGCATTTCGTCCGGCGCTGTGGTTTTGGCAATGACCAGACCATCCGAATCAATCACCATGATTTGACGTGTCTCACCTGCTAGTCGTCTCGCCAACTGCTGCACTTTCGCATTCAACGGCTCGATTCCAAATCGGTACCGGCTCTCGATTGGCTCAATCCAATTGTGATCGTATTGGATGAAGTCAATCTGTCGGCTAAGTACCTGAGACACAGGCATCTCCCACTCAAGCCGATACCCGCCAGAAATTTCCCACCAGTAAGCCCGAACACGTGGTTTCGATTTTACTAGCAACGGATCACCAAAGACTGGAGCATCAAATCCACCAGAGGCTTCTGCAGCTAAAATGACTTCCTCGACAGATGGTCCGTCAGTCAACCGCAACCGAATTGCATCGAATGGCACTGCTTCAGATCTTCCAAATAATGGCTCGCGATAAAAGCGAGTTGAATCTTTAACCTCAAGTGCAAATATAATTTGATCATCAAATTGGCCAACCTTCACTCGGATTCGATCATCTGCTAACGCATCGGGGGTATTGGGCCATTCATCAAAAAAACCATCAATCACAGGTGCTCGACGCATTGGTTCGGGAGCAACTCGTAACCCAGCGATCGTCTCCGGACGACTCAAGATATCTAGTTCAGGTTTTAAGCTCTCCGCAAGAACACGCAAGGCTTCGGACTGCGCCTCAGTGGCAAAGTGCTGCAGTTTTTGAAATGTCTGGTAACCAAGCCACGGAACCATTGCGAAGACAGGAACAAACAAAAAGAGCTTGATCCGTAAACTGAGTTTCATCCAGGCGGAGACTCCCAACGATATCCAGTACCGTAAACGTTCACTAATGCGTCAAAAGCCTGATCGATCAATTTTAGCTTCCGACGGATGTGCTTGATGTGAGTACTCAGCGTATTGTTAGTGACGACAGTCTGCCGTGTCCGCTCAGCCAGTTGATCATAGGTGAGAACTGCACCCTCAGCGCGCACCAGCGCCTCTAGAATTGCAAGTTCAGTGACGGTTAAACTGATAGGCTGCCCGTGGAAGGACACTTGGGCGCGATCTGGATCAACAATCAGACTCCCGTCTGTCAGTACTGTATCCATTCCATTACGCGCCCGATTGGCTCGCTTGAGAACAGCTGCAACCTTTTCAACCAATAAAGTCGTTGAAATTGGTTTCGTCAGATAATCCCAAGCTCCTAAACGCAGGCCAAAGATTTGATCAATTTCATCAGTGCGGCTGGTTAGGAAAATCACTGGTAAGCCTGGATAGCGATCCAATAACCACTGACAAATTGCGAAGCCCGCATCTGGATCACGACCGAGGTGAATATCGAGTAACACCAAACTAGGCTGCCCAGAAAACGCATGCTGAATTTCCTCCGCCGACTCGTACCCCGAAACAGTGAACCCTTTCTTACTTAGGGCATACGAATAATTTGCCAACTGATCAACATCGTCCTCGACCACCACGATATGTGAATTCATCGCGCCTCCTGTTAGCTCAAATGTCAATTGTTCTAGTGCCCGTAACCGCACCATACCGTGTTTTTGGCTCGATATGATATCCGGTATGGTCTCGTTGAATTTCCGTGATGACTTCACAGACTGCATCGATTTGATCTCCTATGACCTCAAGACGAACGACTCGCATCACCTGATGATTGAAAGGAACAAGGGGTGCATCCAAACCCTCAGTTCCATCAACGTACGGAATAAAGACCTTCATTGACTGAATTACCATCAAAACTAAGTTTTATATCGACTCGACGATCAAGCGCGTAATACCGATTTTGACCGTCTGCCAATGCCTCTTGTTCGCCTCGCCCTTCTGTTTGGATTGTCATCGGCGATGCTCCAACCTCTTGTAAAACCTGCCCAACAGATACAGCGCGAGCTTCGCTCAGGTGTTGATTGTACCGGGCTGATCCTCGCGGATCGGCATGACCGGTCAGCCTAACTGTCAAACCATCAATCGAACGTGATGCTTTTGCCACTGCTTTAAGTGCTTGCCGGTATTGGCCAGCAGTCACCACTGAGTTAGGGTCAAAGTGCACTGCAACCGATAAGTCAGAGAGCAGTTCGCTCAACGCGACTATTTCTGCCTGAGTCTTTGCCTGCTCAGCATTCACCAAAGCAAGCTGTGAACGTGCCTTTGAAATCTCTTGGTTGAGATCCGCGAGTTCCTGATTCTTACGCGCCAAAGCGCGCTCTTGCACGACATCATGGCCGATCAGAGCCCCCAGTGTTCCGCCTACGACGATACCCACAGGACCCGCGACCGCTGCACCAACAGCCGCCCCGGATCCAAATCCAATATGCCCAGGCATTTTCAATTCGGCCGTTTCCGCATTCACAGTACTAACCGCGAACACCAACGTTGTTGCAATCATCATATTTTTCATTTGAGTTTCCTCCGTTTTTGATGACTGCATTACACGGGATAAGCAAAAAAACAGATGGGAGGAATCGAGGGGAGATTGTGGAGAAGGGATGAAGGTTATGTAGACACATCTGTTTCCAATTTAGATTCATGGGCAGGTGCATTAATGATATCCGCAGGGGGCGGCATGGACCTCGCCCATCCTCCTTCTGTCAATTTGTTAATAATCCATGTTTTGAAATTAATAAGAGGGGCCACCCCGATTATGAGTACGAATTTCCAAATCTCATCTGAACTAATTTCACCAACATATACCTGAAAAGTAACCAAGCTCAGCGTAACTATTCCCAATATCGTGATGATTATTTTCATTCAAACTCTCGCTAAGAGTCAGGTGAAAACATTAAAAAACTAGCTGCTAATTTGAATAGTATCTATGAGGGTAAACACCCCGCTCGGCTACTCAGGTATTCCCTGACCCTAAAAGGGCACACAGATACTGGCGAAAAAGGCCTTCACTGCGATTTACAGGCCTCGTTGTCGACACTATTTGCGCATCATATCAAGTTGTTAAGATCATACTTTGAAAAATCCCGTGTTCCAGAGGCGATATGCGTATATCCGGGGCACCGGGGGTGGACCATGCGTAACCCGTTCGCAATTGACCGGAATGGAGCATACGACTAAACTTTCGTTATTCCCAAAAATCAGTCGGTTGTACCAGCGTATTTAAGGTAAGAGATTCTGGCGTTTAAATCGAGTAATTAGGATTAAATAATAGCTTGCGGGTATCGTATAAAGGCTATTACCCCAGCCTTCCAAGCTGGTGATGGGGGTTCGATTCCCCCTACCCGCTCCATTTTTGCCACCACAGGCTTAATAAGTTACTGAAATGTCTGAACAAACCTACCCAGCCTGAATGGTGGTAGACAACGCAGTTTACAAATCCTAAATACACTTATTTCACAGATAGTGTGTTCTATTGCTCCAAACAAGTTCCTGCTGACGTTAGGTATTTATATTCAAAACAACGCAGAATCCTGTAGTTTATAACCAAGGCTCCCAGTCAGGCTCAACAGGCATCAAGAGCTGTCTTAGCAAAGCTAGAAGATTATTGGTTGAAGCTACGCATTAAGCACCTAGACGTTCCTGCATCACACTTTTTAAATGAATCTCTGTCGGTGACAGCAGGGATGCCCACGATTGAAGAAGCGCTGAACCTGTATCTAGAAATCAAGGGTGTTGGACATAGGTATTGCGCGGGTTACAGCTTAGACGCTATGCATCAAATCGTTATGCGTATTTAAGCCAATAATAAATTCTGCCTAGGTACTCCCTTATGCCGCTAGATGTGTTTCTAAACGCATCTGCACTAGGAATAAAATGAAGCCAGGTTATGTCTCTACTTTTGGCCTTAAAGTCTGTTGGGTATGGATAGGTTTCCACACCGCCTTGATCGAATAAAAGCTTGGCTCTTGGCAAATGGAAACTTGAAGTGACCAATATAATCTTGTTCAGTTCATGTTCCGCCATTAAGTCTTTGACAGCGGAGGACTCCTCCGCCGTATTTGACACTATTGAAGTAAGCAATATTTGTTCTGGAAATATACCCATTTCCAAAGCCTTTTGCTTGAGTAACTCTCCTTCCGGCGGACTCTCGCTCCAGGGCATTTTCCCGCGCGTGAAAATTAGTCGATCAGCTTTACCCATTTTGACTAACTGCAGACCTACAAAGAACCTGTCTGGATCACCCCACTCTGTGACATACCCGTCTTCAGTCTCAAATCCTCCTAACATACCACTCAGAACCAACACAGCGTCTGCTTTTGGGACTGTAGTCGGAGCTTGGTATTGATATTCTGACTCCAAACCTACCCAGATAGAACGCGCCGTCAGTGGAAAAGAGCAAACCAAGAGAATGAACAAAGCGCAGTACACAGGCCATTGGCGTCTCAAGACAAGCGCAAGGAGCATCAGGCCAATTAGTAGACCAAGTGGTGAAGCAACCAGAGGTAATAGTTTGTGAAGATAAATCATTGTCTAACACCATCATAACCTTAATAGATTTTACAGATCACGCAGAGCGTATCAGCACCAATAAACATAATTGACCAACTCGGTGATTGGAATTTGCAGAGTATCGGACAAGGCTAGGGAGATGATTATCCGCTGGTAACTCGACAAAACTGCTTAAAACAAATTTGAGACTATCTGAGGAAATCAAGTACCGGTTGATACCAAGGCAATGCGACCTTAACTGTTGCGGTAAACGTATGCGGTGATTGTATGGCCATCGCCATTGGTACCGACCAATTTACTTGAGTCGAATCAGCAGAAATTTTGCCGTTGCTCTCAACAATGCGTGGAGCTTTGACAGACCAACTCAAAACTCTCCCCTGCATCATCGCCGCTATCATCGCTTTTTCTTCAGCCGATGATGCAGTCATATCTTCATTGCTCTCAAAAACACTTTCAATTCTGAGGGTCGTTTCATCTATCATTTGGAAATTCAGCATCTTAGTCAGATCACCTTTTGGCATCTCAGTCATCTGTTTCCCAAACTCTTGAACAGGCCCCACGATCCGCATATGACAGACTATGTCTTCACCTTCATAAGATTGCTTCAACGTTCTTTTGAGGCTTCCTAAGACTTCTACTTGTAAATCATCATTTGATTCACAAAAAGTTCCCAAATTCTCTGCATCCAACTGCGCAAGAGCCGCACTCATACGCATTTCCATTTGGTAACTAGCCAAACCATCACCAATTTCAATGGACTGTTTTAAATCGATGCACCCAACAAGTGTGAGTATCATCGTAAGCGCTATAACTTTAATAGCTACTGCGCAGGCTTGACTTAGTCGCATTGTCTACAACCGTCATACTTCCAGTAGGTTTGTGTAGACATTTCAGCAACTTATGAAGTCTGTGAAGGCTGGGTTGGGGCGAGTAGGTTCTGCTCATACCTACTTAAGACTCCAATAACCACTGATGTCTACTTAGCCGCAGAGACTTACACATCTCCAGTTCATCTACAACAGCACTCTTTTATCCACTGAATTGTCTACTGGGTGTGGACCACCCCTAAGTAACCCAGGGGGTTGATCACTTTTTCGTAATTATTAACAACTGCCTAGATTTGCTAAAGGGTGATTTTGTTCTGTTTATATTGTTGCAAAAGGGTCTTTGAAGAGAGTTCCTTTGTCTCTAAAGGCAGCATTTTCAGCATTAGGTGTAGCTTTGGTGTTAGCCATGGCAACCCCAGCGCATAGGCAACGGGCTATCGGTTTTCTAACGTCTGGCGAACAGCTGCATTCACCTTGACAATCAGGGCCGCAATGCAAATCAAAGCCTTGTGTTCAAGCAAATAAAGAATTCAGTTTATTGAGATCGATCCGATAAAATAAAGAACTTGATGAGGAAAGATTTATGGATCGGTTACTGATAGTCATATCGATACTTCTGATCGCTGGGTGCTCAACGCTCGGCGTATCTCAAAAGCAGCAGCCAGTCGAAATACTTGAAACTAATCCAACAAATGTCAGCACCGTTTACAATCAATACATCACCATCGCAAACTATTTTGGGCAACAAGCTGATGTGCCCTACATTGCAAGATTTCGCGTAAAAAAGGGTCTTCCGAGCGATTTCAAGCAGTCATTTGCATCCTTATCAGATCTGAGTGCCTCAGCTGTCTTCGCCTATTTCGAAAAACATCCCGAATTTGTCGTGGGAATGCAGGCTTATCTCAACACAATTATCCGTCGCGGATACATCTCTCACGATACCGGTAAACGGTTACTTCGCAACGCGCTCAGAGGATCTATAAAAAGTCTCAAGACCACACCGTTACCCTGAACAAATTAACCAACGAGTTTGGGCGCCAAGCAGTCACTGTGCTCAGGCGGGATCGACATTGAAGATACATATTCTCCTTTTGGTCTGCATCAAGGATCACGAGCAACTCACACGTTGGGGTACTGATCTATCGTTCACTAAACGGGAGACAAATAATGCTTCTTCAATTTTTGCTCTGCTGCCTTATCTTTGTTCCGGCATTTGCGGACAACCAGGCGACCGTTCGAGAACAGTCATAAATAAAACAAAAGGCCGACCGAAGATTTGAAGAATTCCTTGAGCCAACGCCCGAGCAACAGGCAGCGATGTTGGAATATCGCTCCTATTGTCTCAGACTGCTCAAGGAACAACGCTTAATAGAATGTCATTCTGGCCAAAGTCGATAGGCCAGAAACACCGCGTTTGCCGTGAATCAAGCCACAAGCTTCGCTTTATCAAAACCACCGTAACATACCTATGATTCCGGCAGTCGCATAGAAGAACTGCAACAACAGAATTCCACGGTGACCCCCCAAGTAGGCCCACAATCCGATTGAGAATGCAGAGATCACCAACAGAGCGAATCCTAAAAACTCAAGACCCGCATTGGATGCGACAAGTAGTGAATACAGGATTGCGGTGAGAACACCGAACCATTCAAGTGATTGACCCAATGTGATTTTCATGACGTACCTCTTAGACTCGGGTGACGCAGCAGATATTATTGAACCCGTGTCCGCAAGGATTGGACCACAGAACGAAAACTCAACTGACATTGACATCACGAGGGATCAATCAGCGATTACAGCAATAACCATGAGTCAATAGCTGAGCCTCACTTAACCGCCAACCATAGGATGGAGCAGTCATCGGCTAGCGTTGCACTACTTGGAAACCATATTCTTTGTGGATATCGGCCCTTTGCTGTTGCTCTAAACGGCCCATTGATAGCCCATAGACTCCCACACAGTTGGTCCCCGGATGTGGGTCGTATACCAGGCGACTGTGCAAGTCAGCAAAAATAAAACTGACCATTAATGCACCGGGATCAAAACGTTCATATATCTCGATAAACTGACCAGATCCTGGCTCGAACTCGAACTCAAGCTCACATTTTAAAAAATGCTCTGGTTCGCGGACAACAATGGTGTTCTGACCGGTAGTCAGAGGCAAATATCGCGCTCCGCCCGCTTTGAATAAAGCCACGGGAGATCCATTAATCAATACTTCAGCATCCTGATTTTCCCAGAGTTTGAAACCGCTGGTTCTGAAGACAAGAAGAGAATGTTTACTACCGTGAGGGAGAACAGAATTCACCGAGGTGGTGCTGACCTGATTCTTGGAGTAGCCTGATTTAACGGGCTCCAAGGCGCATCCTGCACCAGAAGCGAGAATAAGCAATGTCGTTAGCCAATTGACGTAGGCAATACGCATCAAAACGGGTTCCAAAAATTTCAGTAAAACAGAGATTTACATGAACTTCTTCAGAACTCAAATGTTTTTTTAGAAAAAGCGACGGAATTCCATATGATTTTTCATATTGATCAACACCTGATAACCGCCAAAACTAAGCGAGCAGTCGCTGTCAGTCAAGATGAAGCATATTTACGACTTTTACTCAGACGCTTTGGATAATCACGCAAGTGTCGCTTTGCACAGTAGTTGGATTGACACATCAACCAACTAGGCTTACGTAAGACTCTCCCTCCGGCTCACTTTAGGTTTGGTGAGAATTTCGTCACAATGGGACGTTGAATCTTCTTGAACTATTTGCCGAGGCGCAAGAACACTGTCATGCATCACTACGTACTGCAAATCAAAGGGATGACCTGTGGAGGTTGCGCGACTTCGGTTCAGCGGAAACTCGAGGCGCTCTCCGAGATCGACAGCTGTGAAGTGAATTTTGCAACCGAAATTGCGCGGATCGGGAGTCATAAGACTCTCCACCCAAAGCAACTCATCGATTGGATTCGTACCATTGGTTTCAGTGTACAGACCCAACATCAGATGTTCAGAGGGTCCGGCAATCGATTCAATGACAACGACCTGTTATCTTTATTGGAAAGTGATCCCCATGTGATTGGTTTTCAGCTCAATCCACAGCTTCAAAGTCTTGATTTCGTCACCCTGCCTAACGTGAACACGGGTGCCCTGAATAGGGCACTCAGAGAACGTGGTTTCATTGAAGTCACGACACAGGATCGTCCTGCGCCAACCGATGACCGAAATGATGATCGTGATGTTTGGATATCCACCTGCCTGGCTGCGCCGCTCGTCATACAAATGATCTCGATGTGGCTTGGTTGGGACTGGCATCTACCGGTCGGTCTCGAATGGGCACTTGCGACCCCCATTCAGCTCTATTATGGACGTCGGTTTTACCAAGGGGCTCTGGCAGCGCTGAAACGCGGTGAGGCAAATATGGATACCTTGGTTGCACTCGGAACTTCAGTAGCCTATGGCTATAGTCTCTATCAGTGGATAATGCTCGGATCGGAGGCAACCGGTCATCTCTACTTCGAAACGTCAGCAGTTGTCATTACACTGGTTTTGCTTGGTAAGACGATCGAGAATCTAGCCAAACAAAGCGCACGCTCCGCCGTATCTTCACTCTTCGCACTGCGGCCGAAAATAGTCACCTGCTTGCGACACGGAAAGGAAGTTGAACTTGCTCTCGATGAGATAGTCTCCGGAGACGTTCTGGTTGTCCGTGCAGGTGAGCGAATCGGTGCAGATGGCATTGTGATCAAGGGTGAGGCGGATATCGACGCTTCAGCAATGACTGGAGAATCACTCCCTGAATATCGGACAACGGGAGATTCCGTGATTTCAGGGACACTGCTTGTAAACGGAACCATCCGAGTAAGCGCTGAACGGGTTGGCGAAGCTTCGACCGTCTCGCAGGTCGCCGAACTGGTCAAAAATGCACAGATGGGAAAAGCACCAATTCAAAGGTTAGTCGATCGCATTAGCCGGGTGTTTGTGCCCGCGGTTCTCTTCCTGTCAGTTGCCACCTTCATCGGCTGGGTGACCTTTGGAACAGAGGTTGACTACGCCGTCGGTGCCGCAATCAGTGTGTTAATCATCGCCTGCCCCTGTGCACTTGGCCTCGCAACTCCAACGGCCCTGGTCGCGGGTACCGGACTGATCGCGACCAAAGGGATCCTGATCAAAGACATTGAGACACTTGAATCAGTTCCCGAGGTCGAAGTCGTTGCGTTCGATAAAACGGGAACACTCACCCAAGGTGAACCCAAGATGACCCATATCCAAGCGGTCGACGCTAATCGTGAGGAATTCATCCAATCCCTCGTTCAGGTTGCACGCGAATCGACTCATCCTCTGGCTCAATCGATTGTTCGAGGTCTCGATCAATCATCGATTCCGGCCGTCATCGTAGAGGACGCCGTCACATCGCCAGGGAGAGGAATAACAGCGATGATCGAAGGCGTCACCTATCGCCTTGGTCAACTTGATTTTGTGACCGACGAAATAATAGATGATGCAACAATGGGGCAATCGACTACCAGCTATTTAAGCCGGAACGGGCAGATACTCGGCTATGTTGAATTCTCAGACACAACCCGAGCGGAGGCGCAATCAGTCATCAATGCGCTCAAATCAGACAACAAACGCGTCATTGTCCTCACCGGCGATCAGGACCAAGTGGCCGAAGCGCTTGGTCGCGAACTTACAGTCGATCAGGTCCACTCCAGACTGACTCCAACCCAGAAGATTGAGGTCATTGAGTCGTATCAATCACACGGACAGCGAGTCGCCATGGTTGGTGACGGAGTCAACGATGGGCCTGCACTGGCGCGAGCAGATGTCGGGATCGCAATGGGGAGCGGGAGCGAGATTGCACTCAAGTCAGCACCAGTGGTGCTCATGCGCCCCGATCTAAGACTCATTCCGGAGGCGATTCGCTATGCACGAAAAACTCGTCATGTCATCCGACAAAACTTAGGTTGGGCATTTGGTTACAACGTTCTTTGCATTCCGCTGGCCATGTCCGGGCTTCTAAGTCCATCCATTGCTGGCGCGGCGATGGCGCTTTCGTCAGTCAGTGTGGTGCTCAATGCACTTCGACTGAAATATTCTGCCTAATCGCGCATTCGACAGGTCATTGCAGCTGTCACGATGCCGATGATCATCAGGATGCCTCCGATTGGGGTGATCGCGCCCAAAAGAGGGATATCAAACAAGACCAACAGGTATAATGAGCCAGAAAATACCACAAGGCCGGCGACTACGAATCGATAGACCCAATCTGAGATTTGAAACGACGTCCCGGCAATTGCAATCAGGAACAGACTCATCAACGCATGGTAGCGGACCGCAGTATCCCAAGTTTCAAGCCGCTCAGGTGTGACCAACGCTTGCAGGCCATGGGCTCCAAACGCACCAAAAATAACGGCTATCGCCAATAGCCAGAGTCCAGTATTCATGTAAGCCATGCGAAGACCCCCCATATCAACCCACCGAGCGACACAATAATCAGGCCGAAAATAATCAGCATGGTCTGCAACCAATCTTTGATCATTGCTTCGATTAATTCACGCGTTATTTGTGTGCCAAAGGCGAGCCAACTGACCACCAATGAAATCGGAAAGAATGCGAGAACCAGCATCGAAATGGCGGCAAATTCATAGAACTTCATCGCTAAGAAACGGTTTTGACGGGGGAATTCTTGTGTCATGCCGATAGTGTGCCATGTCTTGGCGATGGCGTCTGTCATTACAAGTTGAATGATCAATCGACTTTAATGAGAAGGTAATCGATGGAGATCAATAAACCATGGCATCAAAAAATAACCCGCGACAAAGCCACCAAAATGTGCCTGCCATGCAATCTGGCCTCCCATGAAAAAATGCAGCAAGATGTGAATCACGATCAGGCTGATGATCACTGACGCGACGGAACGACTCGGACGTCCGAGTCGCTTCAGTTCAGCGCGCGATACGTATAACCAAAAGCCAATCAAACTGAAAACAACGCCAGATGCACCGACCATTGGAGCAGATGTTGATTCCAAGAGTCCAAACATCACGCCGCTACTGATCGACCCAACTAACATGGTCAGGAGCGTAAAACGTAAGCCAAAATGGACAGCCAGCGTTTTCCCCAATGCAACAAAAATCACCGTATTCATCAATACATGAATCGTACCAGCATGCAAAAATGTATGGGTAATCAACATGGCATAGGACTGACCAAGAAATAGCGCCTGATCCACAGTGCCCGGCGGAAACAGAAAGTCCCAAAAGGCGCCATAGGAAATCATCAAACTTCGCAGATCCAATACACCGAACCAGCCACGATCGGACAACTGTGCCATGCCCTCCAAGAAGAGCATCAATCCAGTGAGCCACCACAAGGTATTCGGTGTCTTTGGACCTCCAAAGACGGGAACTATCTGCATCAAATCTTTTCCATCAATCAATTTTGAGCATACCTCGAGGGTGAGATCAGGTCGAGTGATCGCATGTGAGTATCAAATCTTGGTATCCTGCGCCCCTCACATGTGATTATCGACAGGACTCTAGGCATTCCATGGCACAGTTCGTTTACACTATGAATCGGGTGAGCAAAGTTGTTCCCCCAAAACGCGAGATTTTAAAAGACATCTCCCTTTCGTTTTTTCCAGGCGCGAAAATTGGGGTTTTGGGCCTTAACGGCTCAGGGAAATCGACGCTATTGAAAATCATGGCTGGCGTCGATAGCGAAATTGACGGTGAAGCACGCCCACAACCAGGAATCAATGTCGGCTTTCTCCCACAAGAACCGCAGCTAAATCCCCAACAATCGGTGCGCGATGCAGTCGAAGAAGGTGCTGGCGGAATTAAACAGCTCCTCACGCGATTTGATGAAATTTCAGCCGCCTTCGCTGAACCCATGTCTGACGATGAGATGAATGATCTCCTTACGGAGCAAGGTGAACTGCAAAACCAAATTGATGCGGTTAATGGATGGGAATTGGATCGCATATTAGAACAGGCTGCCGATGCATTACGTC
>CACAXU010000022.1 GCA_902536515.1 uncultured Litorivicinus sp.
TTACTGACTATCAACCAGCCGACCATGACGGCCCAGAACGTCAAACTGGATTGGATAATGGATCAAGAGCCTTCAATCATGGCGGACATTAATACATTTGAGATTCAAGCTGGGCGTTCAATTCCACACGTCGGTCCGGTGGCGGGTAATTTATTCGTTGACGGATCTCGGGGGTGGTTCGAGTTTGAAGCAATATCAGCCACATTTTCGCTTCCTGAGATCTTTCCAAATCCGTGGGAGCAACAGACTCTGTCGGGCCGCCTTGGCTTTGATCAAAGCGGTGATGGGCTCTTACTCCGCGGTCAGAATCTTCGCGTCCGTAGCGAGGTTCAAGATGTACGTGGAGCCCTATTATTAGATCTACCATGGACCACGGAGCAGTCGATTCAGCTCGAATTAACAGTTGATGCTTCGACAGGTGCCTTGGCTGATTTACTGCCAAATGATTTGGATGGGGAGGTGCATGATTTTCTGATCCAATCTATTGACGATGTCAATGTCAGCGAGGGTCGCATCTCTTATTCTGGCCCTCTGGGTGCTGAGGTTGATCGGTCACGTCGTGATCTCAGCATGTCCTTTCCAATGACCAAATATCGCGTTCAACCGTCATCTTTCTGGCCATCATTTGTCGGCACAGAAGGGGTCGTTGATTTTGCGAGTAGACGCGCTCGAGTTGAATTCATCGGTCCGGATTTTGGTGGTCTGAATGTCAGTCGTGTTGTTGCAGTACAGGATCGCGAGGATGGGCGTCGAATTCATATAACTGGCCGTTTATCGGGTGAAGCTACCATAGCGCTAGCGGTATTGGATGATGCTCAGGTCAAACCCGACACTTTGGGCACTGAGGTGATCCTTGATGGAAGACTTCGAGGTGATGTGAGCTTAACAGTACCAATCGGTGAGCGCCCTGAAGGCCAAGTGGTTATCGAGGCCGATGACTTGACAGTTGCACTCGCGGAATTAAGTGAGCCTTTTACTCAAGTCAATGGTCGAGCGACCTATCGCTTAGATGATGGTTTATACACTGAGCGCTTACGTGGCAATTTACTGGGTGATCCTGTTGAAGCCACAGTCACAGTATCCGATGGCCAGACTGATTTTGTTGGGCAGGCTCGGTTGAGGACAAACAATCTGTCGGATCTGATTTCCCTCGGCTTTGATGAAAGTCAGCTTTTTGGAGAGGCCGAATGGTTAATTCGTGGTAATGGCAATGATCAAGGCTTTCAATTGTCACTCGAAACTGATGGGCACGGTTTGGGGAGTCGTTTACCGCCTCCTTTGTCCAAAGAGACAGTTCAAAGTGGTGACATTCGAGTCAGCCTCACTAGTACACCTGAACTGAAGAGTTTCAATGCCACGCTATTTGAAACGACTGAAATACGTGGCGATCTTGGAACAACCCCTGTAGTGCTCGAAATTGTCACGCCCGAGGTTGGTATCATTGATTGGGCGACTGTCCCGGCGCGTGATGGGGGCGGTCCTAATTTATCGATATTGTTGAAGACAGACCGGTTAGTCCTGGGAGATACACCGCTACAGGTTGATGAGACAGCAATCATCTTGAAACCCGATGAATTCGACGTTTCCTTTGATGGGTCGGAAATGTCCGGACGCGTGTGGCGGATCGGGGAAGGGTCATTATTTATTGATCTGACCCATCTGATGTTACCAGACGGCGGTGATCTGCTGGATCCGCCAGATGACGATCCATTGTTCGACTACGACCCTGGACAACTTCCTTCCGCGAACATACGGGTGAATCAACTTAGGCGCGGTGAGACAGATTATCAAGACATGAATATTGTTTTTGTGTCCGGTGACTCGCGATTGGATGCGACAACGCTTGAATTCAATCGTGATGGTCAGAAGTATCAAGGGGAATTGGCGTGGGTTTTTGAAAACGGACAGGCAAAAAGCGCTCTATTACTTCGAGCTCAAGGAGCTGAACTTGGACACATTCTCCGTGTGAACGAAGACGAGCCCCTGCTTGAAGCGGCATCCGGTCGATTCGTCTCGAACCTCACTTGGGAAGGATCACCACTGGGTTTCTCTGTGCTAACTAGTGAAGGTCTCGTGGAGCTATCGCTCGAAGATGGACGGTTTGTCGATCTCGGTAATTCAGCCGAAGTCCTTCGGCTGTTTGGCATTCTGAATATTGAAACTGTTACCCGTCGCTTGCGTCTTGATTTCCTTGATTTAGTTCAACCCGGTGTCGCCTTTGATCGCGTTAGTGCGAAGGCGAAGATTGCGAATGGCTCACTTCGATTTGACCCTGAGTTCCAGATGCAAGGGCCCTCATCGAGTTTTCGGATGACTGGAGTCGCTGATCTTGTAAATCAACAATTGAATCAAGAGCTCGAAGTCGATATCCCGCTCACCAATAACTTGCCGTTGGCATCTGTACTTCTCGGTGCGCCACAGGTCGGAGGTGCAATTTACCTCGTGGAGAAGGCGCTAGGGACGAAGCTAATTAAAATGGGTAAGACTAGTTACAGGATTGAAGGATCCTTTGATGACCCCCAAGTCTCACTCATACCACCGTTTTCAAAGAAAAAGGACAATGAGAATGCCGACATTAGTGCAAACAATCAGTGATTCGATTTTAGGACCAGGCGGCCTAGTTCTGGACGATCTGGAGCCGTTGGTGAGTGAATTGTCAGTCGGTGAGGTCGATTTCGCAGATTTGTTTTTTGAAAGAGCTGAGGCGGAGACCTTCTCCCTTGAAGACGGTGAAGTAAAAGATGCCAGTTATTATCAAGACGCAGGTGTTGGTGTTCGAACATGTGCTGGTGATAAACAAGGTTTTGCATACAGTTCAGAGATAACAGCAGCCCGGATTCGTGAAGCGCGAGATGTTGCGATAGCGATTCAGGACGGTCGGCAGTCGCGGCATGGGGTTAATCTCGATCAGGTCTCAACACCAAAATTATATGTAGCGAAAAATCCGATTCCCGAAAAGAGTGCAACCGACAAAATCGCATTCTTACTGGATATCGATATCAAAGCGCGTGCGAAAAGCGTATTAGTCCGACAGGTGCAGGCGACCCTATCGATCTCATATCGCGAGATACTTATTGCGGCAACAGATGGTACGCTGGGAGCCGATGTCCGGCCATTGGTGCGTCTCTCGGTTTCAGTCTTGGCTGAGAAGGATGGTCGCAGGGAGCGCGGAAGTTCGGGTCTCGGTGGTCGATATGATTTAGATCGTCTGCTGACCGTCGAACATGCCAATCGGTTGGTATCCGAAGCTGTGGACCAAGCGCTCGTGAATTTGGATTCGGTTGACTGTCCTGCAGGCGTAATGCCCGTGGTACTCGCATCAGGTTGGCCGGGTGTCTTACTCCATGAAGCCGTCGGTCACGGACTTGAGGGTGATTTCAATCGCAAAGGCTCGAGTTTTTACTCAGGTAAGGTGGGTCAACAGGTCGCATCGAAGGGCGTCACTGTCGTCGATGATGGAACGATGTCTGATCGTCGAGGGTCACTGAATATCGATGACGAGGGACATGTGAGCCAGCGTAACGTGCTGATCGAGGACGGTATTTTGGTGGGTTATATGCAAGACAAGCTGAATGCGCGTCTGATGGATGTGGCACCAACCGGCAATGGTCGTCGTGAAAGTTACGCACATCTTCCAATGCCTCGCATGACCAACACCTTCATGGAGCCAGGCGATGCGACTCAGGAGGATATGATAAGTTCAGTCGACCGTGGAATTTTCGCCGTAAATTTTGGCGGCGGCCAGGTGGATATTACATCTGGGCAGTTCGTGTTTGCAGCCAGCGAGGCTTACTTGATCGAGAAGGGGAAGGTGACAGCACCTGTCAAAGGAGCAACGCTGATTGGGCACGGCCCAGAGGTCATGAGCGCAATTTCGATGATTGGTGATGATCTTGCACTCGATCCGGGAATCGGTGTGTGCGGTAAAAATGGCCAGAGTGTTCCTGTCGGGGTCGGCCAGCCGAGTCTCAAGATCGATCGTCTGACGGTCGGTGGAACGGCTTAATGGGCAATCGCCTCGTAGAGCGCGCGATACAGGCTACGCGCCTCACCTTTGTCTTTGTTCAGTTCTCGCGCCTTTTTGGCCGCGCGAATCAACCGGTTCAGTCGTTGCACATCGGTGGTAAATTCATTCAGAAAATCGGTTACTTGTTTCGGATTATCCAACAGGCGGTCACGCCACTGTTCGGCTTGATAATGCTTATGCTTTTCTTCGTTGTCAGTGGTTTCCATCGCGTCCAACTGCGCTTGGAGCGAATCGGGCTCAATACCACGCATCACTTTACCGATAAACTGCATCTGCCGACGGCGCGCTTCATACTTTTTTTCTGGAAGACTTCTGTAGAATTCGAGCGCCTCGAACAGTGCTTCTTCGGGAAATTGAATTTTTTGAAATTGCTTCTCAGACAAGGCCGCCAGCTTTTGGCCGAGCTTCTGAAGTGCCAGCATTTCACGTTTTTTTGCACTTTTCGACGGCGCCTCCAGGCATTCCTCGTCGATCAGTTCATCATTTTGAAAGGAGCGTTTGTTATTCATGGCCGAGAAGTTTAACTCACAATACGAAAAAAACCGCCTCGAAGAATTAACAACTCGGATATTGGAACAATCCAAACACGTCGGAGCGGACGCCTGTGAGGTTGCCGCGAGTGTATCTGTTGGACTTGATGTGCAGGCACGATTGGGTCAACCTGAGAAATTAGAAATGACTCGGGACCAATCACTGACGATCACAATATTTATTGGTGAATCGCGCGGTTCTGCGTCAACAACTGACTTATCGGATGGCGCATTGCAGCGGACGCTTGTAGCTGCTCTTGCAATCGCGAAGGTGACAGCCCCTGATCCTGCGGCCGTGCTCGCATCCCGAGATCAAATTATTCAAACTGTACCGGATCTTGAGCTTGATCATCCCTGGGAGATCGATGCGAAGGAGGCACTCAATCTGGCCATTGAAGTCGAATCCTTCGGGCGGCAAGCCGACTCTCGAATTACGAATTCTGAGGGCGGATCTGTGTATTCAAACCGAGGTATTTCGGTCCATGGTACAACCGAAGGATTGTTGGTTAGCCAGCCAACGAGTGTTCATGGCATGAGCTGTATATTATTGGCCGAAGATGGAGACAGTCGAGAACGATCGTATGCGTATACGCAATCGCGTCGTCCCAATCAGCTTTCGTCGCCTGAGGTGGTCGGACGCGAAGCGGCAGAAAAAACTGTGGCTCGGTTGAATCCGTGCAAGTGTCAGACTGCTGAAGTGCCAGTATTATTTATTCCGGAGACCGCATCGGGCTTGCTGTCCAGTTTTGTCAGTGCCATTAGTGGTGGATCGTTGTATCGGCAATCCAGTTATCTTCTAGACCGCCTCGGTACGGACGTATTTCCGAGTTGGGTATCACTGTCTGAAAACCCGCTCATTCCCAGTGCGATGGGATCGTCAGCGTATGATGGCGATGGGCTGGCCACACGCGAGCAAGCATTTGTCACAGACGGTATTTTGTCGAGTTATGTGTTGTCGCTGTATTCAGCAAATCGACTGGGTCTGGAATCCACTCATAATGCCGGTGGCGTTCGTAATCTCTTTCTCCAGGGCGAAAATGACTTTCGGACCCTGGTTTCAGAGATGGGACGGGGATTGATTGTCACTGAGCTGATGGGACAGGGTGTGAACCTCGTGAATGGTGATTATTCGCGTGGAGCGTCTGGATTTTGGGTAGAGAATGGCGAGATTGCTTATCCGGTGCATGAGGTGACAGTGGCGTCAAACTTGGATCGGATGTTGAAACAGGATCTTGCTGCTGTGGGCTCCGATATAGATTTACGCCGCTCGATTACAACGGGCTCGATGCTGTTCGAAAAAATGATGGTTGCAGGTAGTTAAGTTACGCATAAACAAGCGTAGCGACGCCCAAAAAGCATAAAAAACCAACAACATCAGTTACGGTAGTCAACACAACACCACCGGCCAACGCAGGGTCGACGCGCAGGGATTTTAAGTAGCCTGGGAGCAAGGTGCCGACCAATGCAGCAACCAGAAGATTGACGATGATCGCAACGGCTATCACGTATCCAAGCTTGAAATCACCAAACCAGAAAAAAGCAGTTACCCCAACGACCAGTGACCAAAAGAGACCATTGGCAACGCCAATTGTCACTTCCCGAGCCACGAGTGCACGGATGTTAGCTGAGCCAACCCGCCCCAGTGCCATGCCTCGAATCACAATTGTGAGTGCTTGGGTGCCAGCTATCCCGCCCATGGATGCAACCACAGGCATCAAGATGGCCAACGCAACGACTTGCTCAATTGTGGCCTCAAACATGCCGATGACAGCTGCCGCTAAGAAAGCCGTTAATAAATTTATCCCTAGCCAAATTGCGCGTCGACGGACCGTTCGCACCAGTGGAGCAAAGATATCCTCATCCTCATCCAAGCCCGCCCGACTCATTAAACTGTGATCAGCTGACGCTCGAATCACATCAACCACGTCATCGATGGTGATACGACCTAATAACTTACCGTTCTCCTTCACAACCGGCGCACTCACAAGATCGAGCCGTTCGAAACGTTGAGCGACTTCGTCCTCGTGCGTCGAGACGAGCAAAGGCTCGACCTCAGTTTCCATGATTTCGCGGATCGTAGTCATTGGGTCGGAAATCAAAACCTTCGAGATTGGCGCCTGTCCAATGAACTCATCGCGACGGTTGACCACCCAAAGATTGTCGGTCATGGGCGGGAGCTCGCGATATCGACGAATATATCTGAGCACAACATCGATCGTGATATCTGGACGAACGGTCACTATGTCGGTGTTCATCAAGCCGCCGGCGGAATCCTCGTCGTATGAGAGAACATCTTCAACTCGCCGACGGTCTTGGGAGTCCATCGAAAGAAGGACTTCTTCAATGACCGATTCTGGTAATTCCTGCAAAAGGTCGACTTTGTCGTCGAACTCAAAGCTCTCTATCAGATTGGCGAGTTCTTCTGGCTCAAGTCGAGCAACAATTTCGGATCTTTCTTCCTCACCAAGGTATGCCAAAACATCAGCAGCTAACTCTTCGACTTCAACTAAATTCCAAAGAATACTTCGCTGTTTTGGTGGTACGGATGATAGAAGATTTGCAATATCTGGGGCAGCTAAATCTTCATTAATTAGTTGTCTGGCTCTAGCGATTGCACCTTGCGATAGTGCGAGATTGATGCGCTCAAGATTAGCCTGGTTAGATTTCAAAATGGGGTCTGTGACTTGCTCATTCATGCGCAAGGTTCTCCAAATCCATCTTCAAACAGCGCCGCCAACACGTCAGTTGCCTCGACTTGATCATCACCGGTGATGTGTAAAACCAGTTCGCTACCTTGGCCTGCCGCCATCATGAGGAGTTGCATGATGCTTTTAGCATTAATTCGGCGACCGGTTGTTGGATCCTCAAGTTCAATGATTGATGAAAATGACGAAGCCTGTTGTGCAAGAACATTAGCTGCTCGTGCATGCAGACCCAATAAATTTCTGACGGTGACGTGAGTAGTAATCATCGGTGAGGCTACCTCTATTGGCCAGAGAATAGCTCTCGATGAACAACCTGCCTATCAAGATCAAGATCAGCGAGACGTTGCGTGAGTGCCTCGGTGAGAAATACGCTACGATGTTGCCCACCAGTGCATCCGATCGACAGGGTGAAATATTGGCGACCTGCCTCAGCATGACGAGGTACCCATCGTCTGATATGTGCCTCGATTTCATCCAGTAGTTCAAAGGTCTCGGGAAATTGAGAGAGATAGTCTTTAATTTGCTGATCTTGTCCTGTCAATGGACGTAGCTCGTGTTCCCAATGGGGGTTGGGGAGAGAGCGGGCGTCAAATACAGTGTCGGAGTCCGTTGGAACGCCGCGTTTGAAGCCGAATGATTGCAGTTTCAGGATTAATTGTGTTGCCTTATCGCCCGCAACCAGCTCCCGAATTTGGCTTCTCAGCGCATGAATCGACAGTCCTGAGCTATCAATCTTGTATGTTGCGATTTGTTGAATGGGTTCAAGACGCTCACTTTCTCTTTGCAACGCATTCGATAAGTGCGTCCGTTCAATACCCGTGGAGAGTGGATGAAGCCGTCTGGTTTCACTGAACCGTCGGGCTAATGATTCGTCAATTGCATCAATGAAAACCACATCTAGGCGACCAATATGCTCGGTTAAGGCAGTGACGAGACCAGGAACATCAGCTGGACGCCCTAGTGTACGAACATCAATGGATACCGCCAGATTACGTCCTGGTGACACGGTTGACAGTGTCATTACCGTATCTTTCAAAAGAGCAACTGGAAGGTTGTCGATACAGTAAAAATTGAGGTCCTCCAGGGCGCCAAGAGCCGAGGATTTCCCTGCTCCTGATCGACCTGAGACGATCAGTAAATGCATTATGCCGCAGCCGTCTTAAACGCCTTGGAGGCGATTTCAAACAATTCGGTCGCATCAGTCCCCATTTGTAACTCATGACGGAACTGATCGTTGGAAAAACAGTCAGCGAGTTGGGCTAATAGATTCAAATGCATTTGATTTGTTGATTCAGGAACCAGTAACACGAACAATAATTCAACTGGCTGCCCGTCAATGGAATCAAAGTCGACGCCTTGGTTCAGCTGGATTAGATAACCTCGAGTTTCATCAGAACTCAAAGAAGCCATGCGGCAATGGGGAATAGCGACTCCATAGCCGATACCGGTGGATCCCAGACGCTCTCGATCGATCAGGCCTTGGTAGATGTCCTCGGAATCCATTTGGCTCTCTTCGGCGATGAATTCAGCAGCCAGTTCCAGTACTCGTTTCTTGCTCGCACCTTCGAGGCACGAGACAACGCGTTCTGGAGTAATGATTTCAGAAAGTTGCATGCAGTTGATGTCTTGTTGTGATTAACAGGGCGACCTCATGTCATCCCCAGCAATTGTATGATGCTTTTAGTGTCCGTGCATCCGACTGATCGTTTTTTCGCGATGTTTTACTAACTGGCGATCGAGTTTGTCAGCCATTGCGTCAATCGCTGCGTACATATCATCGTGCTCTGCCGACGCATGAACGTCGGCCCCGGCGACATGCACGTTACCTTCGGCTTTCTGGCGGAGTTTTTCAATGGTAAGAGTAATTTCGACTTTGGTAATGTGTTCAGCGTGACGTTCGATTCGATCGAGTTTTTCAGTCACATAAGACTTTAGCGCATCCGTCACGTCGAGTTGATGACCGCTTATGCTGATTTGCATACCTTTCTCCTTTTGCTCGCGCATCGAGGTAGGTCCTTACCTCACCTTCACTATGCGCTTTTTCATCCCAGACGAAAAGTCTAAAACACCTGTTTTCGTTCGCTCGATCCAACAATACCCAGCATTTCTCGATATTTGGCAACGGTCCGTCGCGCCACCCTGAATCCTCGAGCTGCAAGGAGTTCGCTCAATTTATTATCCGACAGTGGTTTCTTTGGATTTTCTGCGCCAATTAACTCTTTAAGGTGTTCTTTGATGGCTGTGGATGATACTTCGCCACCTCCATCGGTGCCCACGTGACTTGAAAAGAAGTATTTTAGTTCGAGTGTTCCACGTGGAGTGTGCATGTATTTTTGCGTCGTGACCCGGGAAATCGTGGATTCATGCATTTCGACGCGTTCCGCGATATCCGCAAGCACCATTGGTTTCATCGCAACGGGTCCTTTTTCAAAGAATTCTATTTGCTCTTCGACAATACAAGTACCGACCTTGAGTAATGTTTCTGCGCGAGATTTCAAACTTTTGACAAACCAGCGAGCTTCTTGGAGTTGGTTTTTGAGGTAGTCATTGGTTTCGCTTTTGTCACCTGACTTAATGAAGTTCTGATAAGTCTGATTGATTCCGACACGAGGTAAGGCGTCGGGATTGAGTTCTACAATCCACCCCTCTTTGTTGCGACGCACAATGAGATCTGGTGTGACATACTCAGGTTCACTGCTGCCAATGTGACTACCTGGCTTTGGATCCAACGATCGAATTAATTCCAGTGCAAGGTCCAAGGCTTCATCCGTGCATTTCAGGGCGCGCTTGAGTCCAGTGCGATCTTTTTTGGTTAATAAATCAAGATGGTTTTGGACCAGAGATAAAGGCAGTGAGACATCGCCACCGAGTAAACCAAGTGCGGTCAACTGAATCTCAAGCGATTCAGCAACTCCGCGGGCACCGACTCCGACAGGATCCAGTCGTTGAATTTGGTGAAGTACACACTCAACCTCATCAAGCTCGAGCTCCTCGAACTCCGCACCCAATGCCTCGGTAATTTCCTCTAGGTCAGCGTCGAGGAATCCATCTGTATCGATTGAATCAATCAAAACCCTCGCTATCAACATGTCGCGCTCGGTTAAGGGCATCAGATTCATTTGCCAGAGCAGGTGATCTGAGAGGGTGAGGGCCTCGGATGTTCGATTCTCAAAACTATCGTATTCATCGTCAGATGCTGTTCGAGTCATCGGCCGATTCAAATCAAAATGATTAGTGTCTGACCAATCGGTTTCGACCGCAACCTCGATGGATTCAAGCGGAGTCTCTTGTTCGCGAACTGCATCTTCGGCGGTCTCGAGTGTCTGCTCGATTTCATCTTCGCGTTCAAGCAAGGGGTTCTCTTCAAGCGCACGCGAGATTTCTTGTTGTAGGTCAAGAGTCGACATCTGCAACAGTTTAATCGCCTGCTGCAACTGTGGCGTCATCGTAAGGCTTTGCCCAATTTTAAGCTGGAGTGCCTGTTTCATTCGGGAAGCGTCATAGTAAATTTCTCACCAAGATAGACTTTGCGAACATCCCGGTTCGCCAATAAGCTCGCCGGTGGACCCTCTGCAAGGACTCGACCTGCGTTGACAATGTACCCACGATGACAAATGCCGAGCGTTTCGCGCACGTTGTGGTCTGTGATTAATACACCAATCCCTCGCATCGCCAGGTGTTTAATAATGTCTTGGATATCAGCCACGGAGATCGGGTCAACGCCCGCGAATGGTTCATCCAACAGCATAAATCTGGGAGCTGAACACAGTGCTCGAGCGATTTCAACGCGACGTCGTTCGCCGCCAGATAGTGCCATCCCTTTGGTCGATGAGAGATGACCGAGGTGAAATTCATCCAGCAGGCGCTCTCGCTCTTGTTGACGATCATGTCTCGATAAGTCAGAACGTAACTCAAGAATCGCCATCAAGTTATCCGACACGCTCAGTTTTCTAAAGACTGAGGCCTCTTGAGGGAGGTATCCAAGCCCTGCTTTCGCGCGTCCATGCATAGGTGTACGTGTGATGTCCTGATTGCCAATCGAAATTTGGCCAGCATCTTGCGAGACAAGACCAACGATCATATAGAAACTCGTTGTTTTACCTGCACCATTTGGGCCGAGCAGACCCACAATTTCACCAGGGCTCACAGTCATCGATAAATCAGAAACAACCTCTCGTCCCTTGTACGCTTTTTTCAGATGTCGAGCGATAAGATCTGTCATTTCTTCTTCGGTTGCATGGTCATATTGACACGTTTGGAGTGACTCCCGGAAGCAGTGACTTCTCCAGTATCGAGGTCATATGTAATTTCAGAGCCAGAAAATACAGAATCTTCTGTGATGATCTCTGCATCGCCAGTCAAAACCACTCGATCGGTGTCATATGAGTATTTAATGGTTGTTGCTCGACCGCGGACTGGTTCTTTATCTGTTTTTTGACGTAAGTTTTCAAAGCGTGCTGGCTGTCCTTTCGAGACAAACGTTTCGACTTCCCCAGCTTCATTGGTTTTCAGATTGACGAGCTCACCTTCGAGCTTCAGTGTGCCCTGAGTCACGAGGACAGCGCCTGTATACTCCGCCTCGTTTTGTTTTTCGTTGATGACTGCGTTATCGGCGGAGATTTCAATCAGTTGGTCACGGTCCTCAGGGAGTGCAAAAGCTGAGGACGCGATCAGCCAGATTATTGCGATGAAGTAGCGCTTCGCCATTGTGTCCTCACATTCTCTCCTAGCATGTATTCGTTGGTGATGAGATTCATGACGAGTTCATCACCAATGCTGTTTAATTCGCCTTGGACCAATTTGGTCGTGGTCTTGGATGTCAAGAGATTCGTTATCTGATTCCAGTTGAGGGTTTCCCCACTTAGGCGCCATGGGTCTTTACCGCCTTCGAATCGGTTTGCGATCACGTTATCCATGAGATGCAGTCGATTTCGGTCGGCAGTTAATTCGCCTCGGTCACCTTCAATATACCAAGTTGCCGGTGCACGCTCGAGCCAAAGCTGAGGTTGGACAAGCTCCGCATTTGCACGATCACCAAAATCAAGAAGACTAGTTGCGACGAGTGTTGTCTCGAGTTTTCCGTTAGCGTCGAATTGGCGTTGATGGACTCCCTTCATAAAACCATCGGGGCGCAGATCGGTTATTTCTTTGAGCGTCGGATCAAGCGTTGTTTTTGTGATGGGTTTGGAAAGTCCAATCATGACACATGCAATTCCAAGGGCGATTCCAGCTGCCCGTCCCCTGCCTAGTGAGTTGAGGAAGAGTTGCCACCAGTTGTTCAAGATGAGCCCCCTTGATAAAGTATCAGAGGATCATAACCTTGCGATTGAAGCAAGAACTCACAGAGCTCACGCACGGCACCATGACCTCCTGATTTCACTGTGACAAAAGACGCGGCCTGTTGAACTTGCGCAGGTGCGTTCGGCACAGTTGCAAAGAAATCAACAGTATCGAGTGTTGTCAGGTCAGGGAAGTCGTCCCCCATATACCCCACCTCTTGATTCTTTAGCGAGAGCTGATCTGCGAGATATTTAAGTGCATGTCCTTTGTCTTCCCGACCCTGAATGATGAAATCGATACTCAGTTCTGAAAAGCGTCGCTCAACCATCGGTGATTTCCGGCCAGTTATGATTGCGGTTTTGATACCCGCTTTTTGCAGGAGCTTCAATCCAAGCCCATCCAAGATGTTAAACGATTTCAGAGCATCACCCTCGATACCGTAATAGAGCGTGCCGTCTGTAAAGACTCCGTCAACATCAAATGCCATGAGCTGAAGCGTTTTCGCGCTCATACGACCCCTGCTTGCAACAGATCGTGCATATTGAGCACGCCAACCGGTAATTCGTTGTCGACCACGACAATTGCATTGATCCGTTTGTCCTGCATGACACGCGCAGCCATCGCAGCCAGAGCACCGCGTTCGATCGTCGCACCGCCCTGCGTCATCAGGTCACGAATCTGTCGATCTCTGAGATCATGTCCTGCCTCAATGGCCCGGCGCAGGTCACCGTCTGAAAACACTCCAATCAGACGCCCATCGACACCTAAAACAGTTGTGAAGCCAAGCCGTTTGGCTGTCATTTCAAGGAGCGCCTCTGACACACTTGCGGCTTCAGAGATCGACGGGAGAGACTCACCGGCATGCATGATGTCATCGACTTTAAGCAAAAGTTTGCGTCCAAGTGCGCCGCCTGGGTGACTGAATGCAAAATCTTCATGTGAAAATCCTTTCGCTTCAAGCAGTGCAATCGCTAGCGCATCACCCATCACTAGTGCTGCTGTTGTGCTCGAAGTTGGTGCGAGATTGAGTGGACAGGCTTCCTTGGAGACAGATACCAGTAAATGTGCTTCGGATGCACGAGCAAGCATTGAATTTGCATCACCGGTAAGGCTAATCAATGGTGTCCCAAGCCGTTGCATTAGTGGTAGCAGTAAAACAATTTCGGTCGAAGTCCCGCTGTTAGACAATGCGAGTACTACATCTTTTGATGTAAGCATTCCCAAATCGCCATGCGAGGCCTCTGCTGGGTGCATGAAAAAAGCTGGGGTCCCAGTTGAGGCGAGCGTCGCGGCAATTTTACTTGCGATATGACCCGACTTGCCCATCCCCGTGACTACAATCCGGCCTTCACAGTGCAGACAGAGTTCGCAGGCGCTGCTGAAGCCATGATTGAGTTGTTCGGCTAACTGTGCGATCGCCTGGGATTCAAGATGGATTGTACGTTTCGCGGATTTGATAAAGCTCATTAACTCGGCACGATCGTTGCATTCATATGCCAAAGATAGCTTACGTACAGGAGAATCAAAAGGATTCCGTGTGATCGGTTTAGCGTTCCCTGTGATCCATAGCGGGCGAGAAGCCACAAAAGTACGGTGAGGCCGAAAGTCCAGGGAAGATCTCGAGTGAACACGTCTGCTTCGATTGCGAAAGGTGAAATCATTGCAGCAATTCCGATAACACCTAAGAAGTTGAAGAAATTTGAGCCGATAACTGTCCCAAGTGCCATGTCGGTTTTGTTTTTCAGAGCAGACGCAATCGATGCTGCGAGTTCAGGTAATGAAGTTCCGATGGCAACGATTGTGAGCCCGATGATCAATTCGGAGACCCCAAAAAAACGCGCGATTTCAATGGCTCCCCAGACTAAGGCTTTTGAACTACCAAGCAAAATCAAAAGGCCACCAATTGTCAGGACCAACGAAATAGGTAGCGACAACTCGGGAATTTCTGTTTCTTCAGTATTCTGTGCTTCGTCTTTCATGAGCTGATACAGCACGATAGGAAGTGTCACCACCAGAGCTATTCCCGCCCATAAGTCATAAGTGCCTCGAGTTGCCAACGCACAGACGCAAAGAGAGATAAGGATGAGCAAAGGAAGTTCTCGCCGCACCAAGGGTCTTGGAACGAGTAGCGGGAATATGCATGCGGTGGTGCCGAGCACGAGCGTGATGTTGGTAATGTTTGAGCCAAGTGCGTTCCCGAGCGCAAGCCCCGGACTGCCATCGAAGGCTGCCACAGCGGAAACGAGTAGCTCGGGAGCCGATGTGCCAATGGAAACAATGGTGAGCCCAATCAAAAAATGGCTCATGCCGAGTCGTGAAGCGAGGCTTGCTGCGCCCTCAACAAAATTATCTGCGCTAATGACGATCAGTGCGATACCGAGAACGACGGCAACCGTGGCCCAAATCATGTGATGACTCCCGAACATGTTGCGACATTAAACATGTTGTGGCGAAGCTCTGCTACACTCAGCGCCAGATAATTTATATGAAGTGAAACCAACCGATTGTGACTACAGAAGCCTTTGTTGAGATTAAAGATGTTGTGTTTCGTCGCGACCAGCGTGTGATTTACGATGGGCTGACGGCTTCAGCCCCTCGAGGAAAAATCACGGCGATCGTTGGTCCATCTGGGACCGGAAAAACGACACTACTGCGTTTGATCGGCGGGCAGCTCAAACCTGAATCCGGTGATGTGTGTGTTGATGGGCTGTCAATCCAGTCACTCAAACGATCAGCCCTATTCGACTTGAGGAAACGGATTGGAATGCTGTTTCAGTCCGGTGCGCTGTTCGCTG
>CACAXU010000023.1 GCA_902536515.1 uncultured Litorivicinus sp.
GTTAACTGCGTCACCTTCTGATCATCAGTCAAATCATACAGCGCGTAAGATAACGTGATTGTTGAAATGTGCGCTGGTAGCTCTGGGTCGACCACGAACAACAGAGGCATCTCAGTATCGGTGCCCGCGTCCAGCGGTTGCCGATCAAAACAGAAACAATTTACCTTGTGGAGATAGGGTGCGGCTTCCGATGGCGTTACAGATGGAACGGCTTGCGCAACCATCCATTCTGCAGTCGAGTTCTTCGCGTAAAACGTCGTGTGTTTATCTTCGCCAGGGTAGACTCGCATTGAGCGAACAGTTGGCTTGAAATCCCAAGGCATATCCGCCGGGTTAACGGTAACGAACTGCACTTTCACACTCCTGGACCGATCCACTGAAGCAACTTCCACAGGACCTTGGCTGAAGTTTTTACCGTTGAGTCCCGTAATATCACAAAAAACATCATACAACGGAACCAAAGCGAAGCCGAAACCAAACATTGCGATGGCGGCTGTCGTTAACCGCACCACAAGCCGATTGGTTTTTGTTTCATTCTGCTCAGCCATCAGTTTAATCAACCTTTGGTGGCGTTGAAAACGTGTGATAAGGCGCTGGTGACGGTATCGTCCACTCAAGACCTTGTGCGCCTTCCCAAACTTGCGCAGTTGCTTTCTCTCCGGCGCGGACATTCTGGATAACGTTGTATATAAACACTAGCTGTGAGAATCCAAAGATAAATGCCCCCACGGATGCCATGCTATTGAAATCAGCAAACTGCAACGCGTAGTCAGGAATCCGACGCGGCATGCCGGCCAAACCCACAAAATGCATCGGGAAAAACGTGACGTTCACGCCAACAAACGACAACCAGAAATGGAGTTTACCCATAGTTTCGTTCAATTGATGTCCAGTCCACTTCGGCAACCAGTAATAGGTTGCGGCCATGATCGAGAAGATCGCACCAGGCACCAAAACATAGTGGAAGTGAGCAACAACGAAATAGGTATCATGGTACTGGAAGTCAGCCGGCGCAATCGCAAGCATCAGTCCTGAGAAACCACCGATGGTGAACAAAACTACAAACGCGATTGCAAACAGCATTGGCGTCTCAAATGTCATCGATCCACGGAACATCGTGGCAACCCAGTTGAATACTTTGACACCCGTTGGGACCGCGATCAGCATTGTCGCGAACATAAAAAACACTTCACCGACCAATGGCATCCCGACGGTAAACATGTGGTGGGCCCAAACCACAAACGAAAGCAATGCAATTGAAGCAACTGCGTACACCATTGACGAGTAGCCAAACAGGCGCTTTCTGGCGAATGTTGGAATGATCTCACTGATGATGCCGAATGCAGGCAAAATCATGATGTAAACCTCTGGGTGGCCAAAGAACCAGAATACGTGCTGGAAGAGGACTGGGTCACCGCCGCCTGCCGCGTTAAAGAAAGATGTTCCAAAGTGAATATCCATCAACATCATCGTGACCACACCAGCGAGAACTGGCATCACAGCAATCAGGAGGAATGCGGTAATCAACCATGTCCATACAAACAGTGGCATTTTCATCAGCGTCATTCCAGGCGCGCGCATGTTCAAGATGGTCGCAATGATATTAATCGCACCCATGATTGACGATGCACCCATAATGTGGACCCCAAAAATAAAGAATGTCACCGATTCTGGTGCATAGGTCGTCGACAGCGGAGCGTAGAACGTCCAGCCAAAGTTTGGCGCGCCACCCGGCATGAATAGGGATGACAACAAAATCAGGAACGCAAAAGGCAGAATCCAGAAACTCCAGTTATTCATTCGAGGCAAGGCCATATCTGGAGCACCGATTTGAATCGGAATCATCCAGTTGGCGAGGCCAACAAACGCTGGCATTACAGCCCCAAAAACCATGATCAGGCCATGCATTGTAGTCATTTGGTTGAAGAAGTTCGGTTCAACAAGTTGCAAACCTGGCTGGAATAATTCCGCACGAATAATCAGCGCCATGATTCCACCAATCATGAACATGGACAAACTAAAGATCAGATACATCGAACCAATATCTTTGTGGTTCGTGGTATACAACCAGCGCCCAAAGCCTTTTGCAGGACCATGGTGGTGAGGATCCTCGTCTTTTACGTGCGGTAGATCAACATCAACTGTAGCCATAATGATTTCCTCTTATTTTTGGATGGCGCTTGGCTGAACCATATCGCCCACGGTATTGCCCAGCGCATTCCGTTGATAAGTTACAACAGCAGCGATGTCGACTGCCGATAATTGCTCTTTGAAAGCCTGCATCGCGGTGCCGGATTTACCATTCACAATGATGTCAACGTGCGCGCCAATTGCGCCCGTAGCTATCGAACTTCCTGTGATCGCAGGGAACGCTCCTGGGATCCCCTGCCCGTTCGGCTGATGACAGCCTGCGCATGCACCTTGGTAAACACCCTCACCTTTTGCAATCAACTCATCCATTGAGAATTCTTTTGAAGCTTCGTCGGCCATCGCCAATTTCATCGCCTTCTGGTCCGCAACCCATTGCGCGTAATCAGCTTCGGACTTCACTTCGACGACCACAGGCATAAAGCCGTGATCCTTGCCGCACAATTCTGTGCATTGTCCACGATAGACACCTGGTTCTTCTACCTTGACCCACGCTTCATTAATAAATCCTGGAATCGCATCTTTTTTGACAGCGAAGTGAGGCACCCACCACGAGTGGATCACATCGTTAGCTGTGACCAGAAACCGAACCTTCTTGTTTGCAGGAATCACCAATGCGTTATCCACTTCGAGCAGGTAGTTCGAATTCTTTGTGGACTGGTTGATGATCTCTTCCCGAGGGGTCGATAAGTTCGAAAAGAAGTCGATGTCCTCGTCCAGGTACTGGTATCTCCACTTCCACTGGTATCCGGTGATCTGAATATCAACATCGGCTTCCGACGTGTCGTACATATCCATCAAGGTAGCGGTCGCTGGTACGGCCATCGCGATCAAAATGATGGATGGGATGACGGTCCAAAATACTTCAACGGTGGTATTTTCATGCCAATGTTCAGCGACAGCACCCTTAGATTTGCGGAATTTGAAAATTGAGTAAAACATGACACCGAAGACCGCAACGCCGATCACAACGCAGATCCAAAAGATCAGCATATGCAGATCGAAAATCTCACGTGACAACGCGGTCACTCCTTTATTCATGTTTAACTGCCAATCTGCCAATGCCGGCGTTGACAACAGCGATAGAGCCAAAGTAAATGCTTTGCTCATTCGCACACCTCCTATGTTTTTGAATACGGGGGTTGACGAAACTTTAATAAATTTAATCATTTATGATTGTCGGTGCGCACTCCAGCACACTTCGAGGTCAGAATTCATCCAGATCCCGAGCCATTTAGACCCTACTAGTGTACATACATCATGACCAGTTGGACAAGCCCATAAACGCTTAACAAAAAGATTAACGTCATTAATAACCCGGCCACGACAAAGACTGAAAATCGGCCATGTCCAAAATCACGTTCTCGATTGGCGTTTGATTGAACTCCTAAAAAAGAAGCCATTACACTCCAAACCGCTAGCACCCAAATTCTCATTTAAGTAATGCTCTCAAATGATCAAGCTCAATCCCACTATTACTTTTGTAATAGCGTTATGCATTTTTTTTCTTCAGGGTTGGTTTAAGTATCGAGATTTGGCCCATCCATGGTCTCTGAGACGCTGATCTCAGCTCTGCTACTGTAACAGGAGTTGACGTCAGCACCTCGATATCGATCTTACCTCGAAGATAATGTAGCCGAAGCTCCTGAATATCGCATAATCCGTCCCAGTCTTGCTCCAGCGCATGCCTAACTTCGCTTCTCAAAGGTCTTAACGTAGTCAGTGTCTGTCGATCGATGTCGGCATCGTCTTCAGGATCAATATGGAAGGTGATATCCGACACATCGGGAAACTTATTCCGAATGCTCGATGCCACCCAACAGCCAATCTCATGCCCTTCTGAAACGGATACTCGAGGATCGACCTGCAGATGAAGGTCAACCAAGATCTTTCCAGCCATGGTTCGAGTTCTTATTTGATGAACATCTCGAAGTCCAGCCACATTCATGGCAATTTCTCGGATGGCCATCAGTTGATCCTCTGGCAAAGCCGTATCAATCAACTCCTGCATCGAATCCCACAGTAGGCCCAAAGCAATTTTGGCAATTAACAATGCGACCACCACAGCAGCCACCGCGTCGAGCCACAGCGCGTCAAAAGAGACTCCCACTAACCCGACCAAGACAGCAATCGATGACAAAGCATCTGTCCTGGAATGCCATGCATTGGCCATCAATAGCTTCGAATTTAACTTCTTCGCATAGTAGACGGTGTAACGATAAATCGCCTCTTTGGATACGATCGATACAATCGTTATCGCAAATGCGGCCACACCGAGATCAACCGCAATACTTGGGTCAATAATACGCTGCAAACTGTCGTACAGAATGCCGCCAGCAACCGCCAGCAAGATGCTCCCCAAGACGAGGGTCGCTATCGTTTCGATCCGATCGTGACCATATGGATGATTCGCATCAGGCTCCTCGTTACTCCATCTTGCAGCCAAAATAACCAAAGCATCGGTACCCAGATCCGATAGTGAATGCACGCCATCTGCGATGAGCGCATGACTTTGACTTATCCAACCGATTGCGATCTTGAACACTCCCAACAATCCATCGAGGATCGCCCCGATGAGGGTGACACGCGTCATCACTTGCACGTTTGTTCGCGCTTCAGTCTCCATTAGCTCATCACCCTTTCAACAAACCAATAACATCCAATAAGACCAATCAACAGAGACATTGGGACGGCAAACCTCATTCGATACCATGAATGGTGAACAATCCAAATACCGATCGATAGATAAGCCCCCAATATAATGATTAATTGCCCGAGCTCAACGCCCACATTGAATGACAAAAGGCCGACGACAAAGTCGCGTGCGGGGAGCCCGAGTTCTCTTAGAACGCCCGCAAATCCCAGTCCATGCAGCAATCCAAAGGCAAACACTACGAGAGCTCGAGATCGATTCACTTTGTGATGCCATATATTTTCAACAGCGATATAGATAATCGATGCAGCGATCAAGGGCTCGACAATCGATGCCGGAATTTCAAGAACACCGTACAGACCAAGCGCAAGTGTTACTGAATGCGCGATCGTAAACGCGGTGACTTGGATCACAAGGTCAACCAAACGCTTCGAGATCAACGTGAGGCCCAAAATAAAGATAATATGATCTAACCCGCGAGGAATAATGTGCATGAATCCCAGTTCGATATATTCAACAACAAGACCGCTTACAGACCGCTCAACCATCTGGTTAAGAGAAAGCTCTCCCGATTCCTGACCATTTTTGACAAACTGCACTCGAGGCTCAGCATTATCGAGAAATAAACGGACCGCGGTGTTGGGCATTGTTTGATTGACTCGATATCTCACGCTTTCCGCACCATCAGGTAACCCACCAACGAAATTCAGTTGGGTATCGCGCGGAAGCTCATCATCATCGACGGGGAGCACCTTCAACGACGTGAGTGTCATTGTAATCGGGAGATCACCTGCTATGATCTCAATGACTCGACTGAAAGCTCTTTCCTTGTCTAGAATAGCGACCTCCAAAGCGGTTGCTTCGAGGGCCCGAAAGCGATCGTATACTGCCGCATTCGGAGAATCGCTCGTATCCGAAAGCGATGGGTCAACATTAGCGAGCCAAGCCTCCATGTTGGTCACGAGCTCAAGCTGGAGTACGCCTTGAGAATCCACTGAAAGCGAGGCAATCGAGGGTCGCATCTCATGCGCATTTGCGACCCAACTCAAAATCGCTAACAGTACGCCAAACACCACGAGTTTCATCGATTTATTCTCAAATTCTAGGAGTCAATATGACAATAGCCCGTAGCCTAACATTCTCAGTTGGACTTCTGATATGGAGCACGCAAATTCAGGGTCATGAATTTTGGATCGAGCCATCAAAACACTACACGGCCGCAAACAATACAGTTGCGCTCATCCTTAAAGTTGGAGAAACGTTCCGCGGTAGCGCACAACCTTACCTACCCGTCGACACAGCAATGTTTATTGTCATTGGCCAAACCAAACGTGAGATACTAGGGATATTAGGTGATTCTCGACCAGCAGCGACCGTTGCAGTCGACGATGGTCTCAATCGTGTAATCCACCAAAGCACTCCATTTTCAATACGATTTGGTGACGACGACGAACGTTGGGCAAACTACATCATGCTGGATGGTCTCCAACGTCAACTAAATCAGCATCCCGCGATTCCGCAAGTCGTTCCAGTCACAGAACGCTATGTTCGAGTCGCAAAAAGTTTTATCAAAGCTGGACAAGCGAAAGTAAATGACTCTCTCTCCGGAGAAATGCCATTTGAGCTGGTTCTAGAGGGGCAATGGACACAGATCACTCCTGGAAACTATTCATTTACGCTGTACGATGGACAAATTCCACTCGACGGCGTTTTGGTCAAGGCATTTCGACACAGCGATCGAGCTGTCGTCTCGAAAGGTTTCACAGACGCTAATGGTCAAGTGGATCTAAAGTTACCAAGTGCCGACCGGTATCTCATCAGCGGAGTCGTTATTCGGCCCGACGATGACCCCAAATACGATTGGATTAGTCACTGGCCGACGATAACACTCGAGGTCATTCAGTAAGCAGGATATCGATCGCTTTAGCGGTCGCTTGAAAGGCGAATACCGCAGTGACATGAGTTACAGCCCCCAAAGATCCTGCACAATCAAGGCGATTCGCTCCAACGCTCCACCTCTGCCGTCCGATTGAACCATCTGCCTGCAAATACCGTGTTTGCTCGTTGGAATACACAGCGGCCACAGAAAAGCGTTTCCCTGGCGTCCGTGAAAATCCGTGGCGATTTCTGAGTGTTTGACGCACAGACGCGAGCAATGCGTCACCATCAGTTTTTGCCAGATCACGCACCTGGACTTTACTCGGATCAATTCGGCCACCCGCAGCTCCAATTGTAATCACAGGAACTTTAATTCGCTTGCAGTGACTAATTAATGCTGCTTTTGCCATCTGGTTATCGCCGCAATCGATCACTAAATCCAAATCAGAGTCGATCAACGAATTGACTGTTTTATGCGTTACAAAGGCGTGATCACGATGAACGGTGATCTCAGGGTTGATCGATCGACAACGTTCTGCCATTACATCAATTTTAGATTGGCCGATCGTTGACGATAGTGCGTGGATCTGGCGATTGGTGTTGCTTACGCAAATATCATCGAGATCCGCGAGTCGAATCTCGCCGATCCCTGAGCGCGCCAAGCTCTCAACCACCCACGAACCAACACCACCGATACCGACAACATAAACACGTTTTGTTGAAAGCCTCTGATAGGCACGATCGCCGTACAAGCGATCGATACCACGAAACGCATCAGGCGTATTAATTGGCATCCTCGAGCGCTAAATCGAATGCCTGATGCAAAGCACGTACAGCCAGCTCGAGATATTTTTCATCAACCACGACCGAAATCTTGATTTCAGAGGTCGAGATCATTTGAATGTTGATGCCCTCAGTGGCAAGTGTCTCAAACATCTGACTTGCCACCCCGGCATGCGAACGCATGCCAACACCAACGACTGACACTTTACATATCCTAGAATCTTTTCGAATTTCACGCGCACCTAATTCTTTGGCAACGCCTTCGAGCACCTCGTGAGCTGATTCGACATCATTGCGATGGACAGTAAAGGTAAAATCAGTCGTCTGATCTGCACCCACGTTTTGAACGATCATGTCAACTTCGATATTTTTCGAACCAACTGGAGCCAAAATTTTCGCTGCGACACCAGGAACATCAGGTACGCCAAGTAACGTTAACTTTGCTTCGTCACGGTTAAACGCAATTCCTGAAATCACGGGTTGTTCCATGGAATCTAACTCCTCAGTAGTTATCAATGTCCCAGGGCCATCTTCAAATGTTGATAGCACACGAAGTGGCACATTGTATTTGCCAGCAAATTCGACCGACCGAATCTGCAAAACTTTTGACCCAAGGGACGCCATTTCAAGCATCTCTTCAAAGGTAATTTTCGACAGGCGACGCGCTGATTCAACAACCCGCGGGTCGGTTGTGTAAACCCCATCCACGTCTGTATAGATCTGGCATTCGTCTGCTTTTAAAGAAGCCGCCAAGGCAACCGCCGTCGTGTCTGATCCGCCCCGGCCAAGTGTCGTGATGTTATTGCGATTGTCCATACCTTGGAAACCCGCAACAATCACAACCCGACCCGCTTTGAGGTCGGCATGCAAATTTGCATTATCGACTGCTTGGATACGTGCCTTGGTATGGACGCTATCGGTGTGAATACGGACTTGTCCACCAGTGTAACTTTTCGCGGCACAACCAAGTTCGGCTAGGGCCATTGCGAGCAGAGCGATCGTCACCTGCTCACCGGTCGAGACCAATACATCTATTTCACGCGGGACGGGCCGCTGACTAATCTCACTCGCCATACCAATCAATCGATTGGTCTCTCCGCTCATCGCAGAGACAACGACCACAACATCGTGACTCTGCTCTCTGAATCCCTTCACTTTCTGCGCAACACCGTGGATACGCTCCACAGTGCCGACGCTGGTGCCGCCATATTTTTGAACGATTAACGCCATCGAACTTCCTAATTCAACTGTTCTTCAAGCCACCCAGGCACTGACTTCAGCGCTTCAGGTAATGACGCAGGCTCAGTGCCGCCAGCCTGAGCCATATCTGCGCGGCCACCACCACGACCACCCACTTGTGCGGCAACAAATCCAATAAGATCGCCGGCCTTGACCTGATCAACCAAATTGTCTGTTACACCAGCAATTAAATTCACTTTGTCATCACGGACGGTTGCAAGCACAACAACGCCCTGAGACAAACGATTTTTGACCCGATCCAGGGTGTCACGTAGTGTTTTTGGATCTTGCCCATCAAGACTTGCAACCAGACATTGCACACCAGTGACCTCGACAACATTGTCTAACAAATCGCCACCTGCAGATGTCGCCAACCTCATCTTCAAGGCGTCCACTTCACGCTCTGACGCCTTGAGACGATCAGCTAATTGCTCGATCTTTGTCAGCACCGCATCTGAGCCTGTCTTCAAGAGTGATGCCGCTTGATTCAAAGTGGTCTCAAGTGCATGGATATGATTGAGAGCACCTTCACCTGTCACAGCCTCAATTCGACGAACACCTGAGGCAACACCGCTTTCAGCTATAATTTTGAATAAGCCAATGTCACCCGTCCGAGTAACGTGAGTACCACCACACAATTCGACTGAAAACTCGCCCATCGAGAGCACGCGCACTTCGTCATCATATTTTTCACCAAACAAAGCCATCGCGCCTGCAGCCCTCGCCTCTTCGATTGGCATAACTTGTGTAACCACATCCTCGTTTCGACGAATTTCGGCGTTGACCATTTCTTCAATCGCGGTGATCTCTTCAACTGTGGCTGGCTGAGGGTGAGAAAAGTCAAATCGCGTGCGCTCATGGGTCACTAGCGACCCTTTCTGCGTCACGTGTTCACCAAGTACAGCGCGAAGTGCGGCATGTAACAAATGGGTCGCTGAATGGTTGAGTGCCGTCGCCTTGCGCCTCGGACCCTCAACGCGCGCATTCACCGTATCGCCAACCTTTAACTCACCGATGCCGAGCTTACCTTCATGACCGAAGTACACACCATATTTCTTGGTCACAGATACTTGGAATGAACCCCCTGCTGATGTCAGTGAACCAGAATCGCCCTGCTGGCCACCGCTCTCCGCATAAAATGGCGTTTGATTCAGCACAACCACGCCTGGCTCTCCGGCTGCGAGTGATTCCACTTGTTGGCCATCTTTCGCCAACGCAACAACAACAGCACTGGCGCCAAGATGCGTATAACCAAGAAATTCCGTCGATCGACCCAAATCAAATCGCACTTGACCTTCGGCCGCAAAATTTGATGATTGACGCGACTTTTCACGCTGCTCAGCCATCGCTTGATCAAACCCTTCGATATCGAGCTCAAGATCACGCTCACGCGCGATGTCATTGGTCAAATCAACAGGAAATCCATGCGTATCGTAAAGCCTGAAAATCAGCTCTCCAGGCAGTGTGTTGCCTCGTAGCGACTCGACTGCATCCTCCAAGACCTTCATTCCCGCATCCAAGGTCTTTGCGAACTGTGCTTCTTCTTGCTTCAAAGCCGCAACGATGCGATCTTCATTAGCACGGAGCTCCGGGTACGCTTCACCCATTTCAGCAACCAATGTATGCACGATTTTGTGAAAAAAGGGTTGGTCACAACCCAGCTTGTGACCGTGGCGAATCGCGCGACGAATGATTCGACGCAACACATACCCACGACCTTCATTAGATGGCAAAACACCATCACAAATTAAAAATGAACAACTGCGGATATGATCAGCAATCACGCGCAGTGATTTTGCTTCGAGATCTGTCGTCTGCGTAACATCTGCAGCCGCCCTTAATAGCACCTGGAATAGGTCGATTTCGTAATTCGAGTGTACGCCCTGCATCACAGCCGCAATCCGCTCAAGCCCCATACCGGTGTCAACGGATGGCTTCGGTAACGGTGTGCGTGACCCGTCAGTAGCCTGTTCAAATTGCATAAACACGAGATTCCAGATCTCGATATATCGATCAAGATCGTCATCTTCCGAACCTGGAGGACCACCAGCTACATCAGGGCCATGATCATAAAAAATCTCACTGCATGGACCACAAGGACCTGTGTCACCCATCGACCAGAAATTATCCCTATCACCTAGTCTGGATAGCCGATTTGGATCAACGCCAATTTTTTGAATCCAAATGTCTTCAGCTTCCTGATCGGAATGGTGCACCGTTACCCAAAGGCGCTCTTTCGGGAGCCCCAATCGCTCCGTTAAAAATTGCCATGCAAAATAAATAGCATCTTCTTTAAAGTAATTACCAAAACTGAAATTCCCTAGCATTTCAAAAAACGTGTGATGACGCGCTGTGTAACCAACATTCTCTAGATCGTTGTGCTTACCGCCGGCACGGACGCAACGCTGCGACGTGGTCGCTCGATGATATGGGCGAGTTTCTTCGCCCGTGAACACATCTTTAAACTGCACCATTCCTGCGTTAGTAAATAAAAGTGTCGGGTCGTTGCCCGGAATGAGAGGACTCGACGATACGATGGTGTGGCCATTTTCCTGAAAAAATTTAAGGAACTGCGAACGGATTTCAGCGCTTTTCATGGTTTTTCAAATATCTGGAATTCAAAGGTAATATAATGCTATCGGAAAATCGCATCGACTGCTTCTGTTGCATCCGAAAAATTGAATCCACGTGATGCTAAAAAGCGAAGTGCCTTGTCTCGCTTCGGATCTCTTTTGCCACGCATCCATTTCTCAAGCGCAGCAAGACAGCGATCAGACTCGCTATGCTCAGATTGATCGAAGAAGTGACTCACATCATGCGGGTCAATCGCGTGTTGTGTTAGTTCCTGTTCAATTCGACGACGCCCTTGTCCACGGAATAAACGCGAGCGAATCAGCATTTCAGCAAATCGCAGATCGGATTGCAGATTCAATTCCTCCAACCGATCAAGCAACTCGTTTCGCTCGGGCGCAAGGAGCTCGGGATGGAATGTTTTGAGTTTGCGGTCAAGTTCGGCCCGCGAGTGCTCTCGGCGGGCCAAGCGGTTGATCAACGTGCTGAATGGATCACTTACCACCGCGTTTTCGCATGGCTTCCAAACGCGCAAACAGACTGGATGTGTCCCAGCGACCACCACTCATAGATTGAACTTCGCCATAGAGCTGATCAACAGCTGCTGTGATTGGAAGCGCAGAGCCATTTTTTCGCGCTTCGGCTAAACAGATTGATAGGTCTTTGCGCATCCAATCGACCGCAAATCCATGTTCAAACTCATCAGCTAACATGGTCTGGTATCGATTTTCCATCTGCCATGACTGCGCAGCGCCTTTACTAATGACATCGACGACCTTGTGAGCATCAAGTCCTGCCGCACGAGCGAATGAGAGGCCTTCAGATAACGCCTCGACCAAACCAGCAATACAAATTTGATTAACCATTTTTGTCAGCTGTCCGGCACCCACTTCTCCCATCAACATGCATGCTCGCGCGTACGATTCAATAACTAGTGCAGCACGATCGAAATTCGCTTGATTTCCACCAACCATAACCGTCAATACACCATTTTCCGCACCCTGTTGACCTCCAGACACTGGCGCATCCATGAATCCAAAACCTAGAGACTCCGCAATTACATCCAGTTCACGAGCGACTTCTGCACTCGCTGTGGTGTGATCGACAAACAACGCCCCCTCACCCATCCCGGCAAACGCGCCTTGCTCACCCAATGTGATGCTACGCAAATCGTTGTCATTACCAACACAGGCAAAAACAAATTCCTGTCTGGCTGCTGCGTCTTTTGGCGTTGCCGCAGCCTGGCCGCCAAATTCAGCCACCCACTGATCGGCTTTGGCGGCGGTTCGGTTATAAACAGTTACTTCGTGTCCGGCTTTAGCCAAGTGGCCGGCCATCGGGTAGCCCATGACGCCGAGGCCCAAAAACGCAACTTTCATATCGAAATTCCTTGTTGTTCGATTATGCGTGGAGCAACCCTCTTGAAGACAATCTGGCTACCAAAGGATGTGTCGATTTCCAATTCATGGGGGCGAATATCGACTGAATCCAGTCAGATGTCACGTCTTCGACTGATTGAAAACGCCATTGAGGGTTTTTGTCCTTATCGACCAAGAGCGCACGCACGCCCTCGCACCACTCACCGTCGGATAAAAATCGCATCCCAAGATCATGCTCCCGAATCACGGCCTCGCTCAGATTTTCATACTTGATTCGCTGTTGCTGGTAGCCTGCAACCATCACGGCTCCTGGGCTGGCTTGTTCGATGCCAACAAATAATTCCGGAATCTCTCGGTGCCACTGTTGCATCCTATGCCAGACCGCCAAAGGTGACTGGTGGCGGATACTACTACCTAATCGCGCGCCATGCTCTTCCCAAGGCCCTCGGCGGGGAGATTCTGATGTCGCCTGATGAAGAATCTCTCCAATTTCCGATAAAGCATTCTCTTTCGAGGAGAATGTGAGATCGAGAACGGCATCGAATAGCGCCGATTTCTCGGAACGCGGCAAAAGCCAATCAGCTAAGTTTAGCCAACACCCGTCAGCCGCGCCAACGGTCGCTCCACCCATTGCAAGACAAATACCTAAACCATTCGGTACACGATTTAAAAACCAACTGCCTCCACAATCAGGTACAAAGCCAATCCGTACTTCGGGCATCGCTAAACTCGAGTACTCGGTCACACATCGGACATCAGCGCCCTGAAACACACCCATGCCACCGCCCATGATATATCCATCACCCCATGCAAATACTGGTTTTGAACAATGACGCAACCACACATCTAACAGATATTCATCTGCCAGGTAATCCGAGGATTTCGTCAGATCAGTCAGCCCCCCGGCTTGGCCATTGTTGGTGACATCGCGCACGTCACCCCCAGCACAAAATGCCTTGTCGGCTGAGGATTCGATCCATAAACCTTTGATCGTGGCATCTGAATCAACCGCCTCAACGATCTCTAGTAAACCACGAATCATGGTGTGATCGAGTGCATTGAGGGCTTCGGGACGGTCCATAACAACAACCCCAAGAACTCCTTCTGCATGACTTAGAGGAACGGTGTGGAAACGAACAGTAGACTCTGACATCTAAACTCCCTTGGACATAAGGATATCTTTATATTATTATATCTATTATGTGGACAACATATGATAATTATATCGACGCGTTAAAAGCGATCGCCGAACCAACTCGATTCAGGCTAACGCGTTTATGCGCTCAAGGAGAGTTGACTGTATCAGAACTGATGCGGATTGTCGGCCAATCGCAGCCTCGCGTCTCACGTCATTTAAAACTACTCCAAGACGCTGGCGTCTTGGAGAGCTTTCGAGAACAGCATTGGGTATTTTATCGAGTTGCACAAAACGCATATTGTCAAAAACTTGTTTCGGGTCTGCTGGAACAATTGCCGATGGACGATGACCTAATGGAACTCGACCAAGCGCGACTCAATGAATTGCGTGATGCACGAGCGAAGCTCTCGGAGGAGTTTGTCGAAACCGAAGTCCCCGATTGGCTCCGGCTTCACGAATATCATGGCGATGAATTACGATTCAGTGATGCTGTCAAGCAGGCCTTAGCGGGTCGAGATGTCGGACATCTACTGGACATCGCAACCGGCACCGGACGTATGTTGAAGATTGCAGGACCACTCGCGGACAGTGGCGTCGGCATCGATCTATCGAAAAAAATGGTCATGGTCGCGCGAAACGCACTTGCAGAGGCAGATCTCCCACACCTCACAGTACGTCAGGAAGACATGTATCAAATGCGATTTCCCGCAAGACATTTCGATACCGTAACGATTGACCAGGTAATGTATTTCGCCTCAAACCCGGATGCCTTGATTAAAGAAGCAACACGTGTTCTCAAACCGCATGGACGCCTTCTTTTGGTCGCATTTACCGAAGCTGCCCAAGCCAAACCCCCACCGTCGGTGGGTCTTGCAATTTCTGATATT
>CACAXU010000024.1 GCA_902536515.1 uncultured Litorivicinus sp.
CTCGTCTTCTGAATTAGGATTCCATGCACCACATTTCGACGGACAGTTACTTTTATGTAGGATCACAGTTTTTCCAGCTGTCTTAAATGTCTTCATTAGTTAATCCCAAAAGCCTATTCATAGTAGTACCACCATTCTCTGTATTTACGACCGAAATCAGGATCTGTTTTCCGGGTCGAAAAGTCAGGCCGCTTGGGGCCCTTTCTTGACCATTCCAAGACCTCACGAAGATGTCGCTCGTAAGTCGGATCTACCGCTCTTGGTGTAAATGTTTTTCGGATTGATCGAGGTTGTATTGGTTTGAGGGATTTAGATGGCCGCTGTTTGGTTTTCGCTCCGATTGCCAGAGCGTATAGGACAAGGAGGACTATGCAGCCCAGCAGTCCTCCGATGCCCACTAGGTCATCGTTCATGAGTAACTACCTCCAGACAAATAATACCAAATTTGTGAGCGCTCTGCTTGCATTTGACTCTCTGGATCAACAAGTTTTAAATGAACTCAGGCATTTAATCTTCAACTTGTGCGCCCTGCCCATTGGCTAAAGCACTAAAGCGAGGTATCTGGTTATGAAAACCAAGCATAAATCTCCCTTGGCGATGTCGCCTGAGTCACTCCCGCAACAACGCTTGTCAGAAGTAAAGACACTCCCTGAACGTCCGACTGGACTAGAAATCTATTCCGTATGGGATGAGCCTGGGATGAAAAATCCACCGCGTCGCAGTCCCAGAAACGTGCAATTCATCTGTAGCACCGAATGGGCATGGTCACCAATGCACAATCGGATCGACAACCTGTATCTGGGCCGTCGAGATCGACGGTGGATTCTTTGGAACAACTGGGTCGAAGACGGAGGCTATCCGTGGACATGGCACTGGGATTACCTACTCTACACTTCTCCTACTTGCGAGCTTGATCCAACCATCGTTTCTACGCACATACTCCTCAACATGTGGAAGTATGAAGTTGCTGCTGAATGGCTTGATGAACCTCCACACTGGATCGCTAATGAAGGCCTATTAGATGTTGCAGCGATTCATGCGATTCAAAGGGAGGTGTGGGATGAGTAAGCAGAACTGGCCATCGATAGGTCCTGTTACGGGCACCTGGTTCGATATTCCAGAGCAGTCTGCTCGAGTCTACGTGCCATTTGGCAAAACTAGGCTCAACAAAATGGGTTTGTTCTATTTCCGTAATCACTATTGGCGAAGAATCGAAAAAACGCTAGATCTTGTTCGATTAGATACGTCTGGCGAGAGCAAATGGATTCAATTGCCGGACGGACTAAAACTTTTTGTTAAGAAGACTTAGCGTTAATTGGAGATCCAAGTATGAAATACACTATCAGCGTTATTGATACAGAGGAAAAATTCAGAGAGAAATTCGGTTCTGCCCCACACTGGCACATTTCCATACCTCAAAATAACGAGACAAAACCACCGGCGGAAAAAACGCGTGAAAGTAAGTCAAAGAGGAAACAAAACAAAGAAACTTAATTCTTGGGAACAGCTTAGCGTCAGCTCAACGGCTACTCTCCAGCGCAATTCCTATGTCATTAACAAATATGTAGCCGGATGTCTGGATGAGAGTAAGAACCAAACTTTGTAACAAGTGCAATGAAACGAGGGATGCTTTATATCGTTGTAGGTATGGGGAGAAAGCAGATTGGGTATTCCTATGTGCGGAGTGCCTTATCCAGGTCAAAAAGACCTTTGAGGCTACCTATCAATACGGCGGAACGTGGAAGAGTAAGAAGAGATAGTGTCTTATTGCCTTCTGCAAATTTTTAATCGAAATAATGTGAGTCGCAACACGCTCAATATAAACCAGCCATTTGAAGATCTCACAAATCATTCGGCAAGAACGTGTGCCGCGACATTCGCGCTCAAACTAGCTTTACCTATCGCCCAGCACCCGGCCTCGTTTGAAGATATGCGACCATACTGGTAATCCAAGTTCATTCAATGATGGCTCGACTATTTGCATTTATCAGGCTCCCTCCGCCAGCTTCTGAATTGGATTCAGACGCATTCTGTTAAGGTAGGTCTGATACTCCTTCAGTAACGCTTCCTGAGTGGAATCGCATGTCGGAAGAACGATATCAATCTCATCCAACACCTTGTCGATAGTAAGCCAAGGAACATTGTCCTCAGTTGTCAAACGCCAGCGATCTGGTCAATCATGATGTTTCCATTACTACTGGTTGTCGCGTCTTGGTTTGATCCATTTGTTATGGGCTTCAACCATCTTTTCTCGTTTGCCATCTGACGATGGATTTTGGGCCGCTTCCTTCATCAATTGAGCGATTTGTTTTTTAGTCAGGGCGCGAGGATCGATAGTGTTACCACTGTCGTCTTCAAATGAGATTTGATCTGATTCTTTCACGGTTTTGTACCTGCGCTGTCTAACTTTCATTATGAGTAGTAGTGCTCAATCTCAGCTCCGCATCCAGATTTTTATCTAGCTCGACTTTACGACGTTTGAATTTGACTAGTTTCTCTGCTTGCTTGTTTTGTTTCTCATTCAAGAACAGCCACGATTGATACGAAGGCGGATATTGGGGCTTTGAACTGTCAAAGCGAATAATTTTATTCCGTCTGTTACTGGCCCTATGTCTGGCCATCAAACTTTTTCTTTGCGAGATCTTAAACACGTGCACCTTTTTATCACTGTGGTTTCGCCATTGAAAGGCGAATAGAGCATCAAATGCTCCTGCGAAATTTTGGATACAGTGGATAAGCAATAGCAACTATCAATAAGCCAAGCGTGTACACCTCAGCCTTATTAAACCAATTAAAGGCCGAAGGATCTAAGGGTTTCTGATTAAGCTGGTGCACCCTTATGAAACCAATTATTACCACAAATAGGAGAGCCACTAAAAGCCAGCTGATTTTTTTCATCAGAATTAGATCTCTAAATATGTCAATCTCAAAAAAAACCAAAAGCTATGCGGTATAGAATATAGTCAGCAGGTACGTTACTCTACAGCTGTGTCCGTGGGTATTACCAAACAGTTCTTCGATTCTTATAACCGGCTGTCTAGCTCGGTTCAAAAGCGTACATTTGATGTTCTTGAAACCTTCGGTACCGATGCCCGAAGAGCTGGCTCAAAGTTAGAGAAATTGAAAAAATCCGCATCAGGAAACACATACTCCATCAGAGTCGACCAAGCAAACCGCATCATATTAGGAAAAACGGGAAGCGAAGATTTATTTGTTGCGCTTTATGTTGCGCATCATGATGACGCATACGACTGGGCTGAATCTCACAAATTTGAAACAAACCTAACAACTGGAACTATCCAAATATTTAGAACAGTCGAATCGGCCACACCAATCGTCGTGCACACAACCTCACCTGTAACTACGACTGAAAAAGCTATATTTGAAGCTCTCTCAGACGAAGATCTATTCAAGCTCTCGGTTCCTATGGAGTGGGTTCCTAGGATCCTACAACTCAAATCACTCAACGAACTCGAAACGCTTGAAAATACCCTTCCAACGGATACTTTTGAGGCCCTATCGCTTATAGCGTCAGGTGAGAATTTTCTTGATGTTCTGGATTTATTCAATTTCGTTCCCAAAACGCCAGACGAACATTTAGAGCCATCCGAGACAGTATTTAAGCCAAACCTTGGTCGTGACATACACGTCCCACACAATATCGAAGAATTAACTCGAATCCTCGAAAAACCGCTCGGACTTTGGCGGGTATTTTTACACCCTTCTCAAGAAGCAGTTGTGAAAACAAACTGGAGAGGACCTGTTCGTATTAGCGGAGGTCCAGGTACAGGCAAAACCGTTTGTGCGCTTCACAGAGTAAAGCAAATTCTTGATACCCATCCGGCTGCGAGAGTTCTATTCACCTCGTTTGATAAGTTTTTAGCGTTAGACCTCAAAGTCCTTTTATCAACGATCATTTCGCCAGAAGAGATGCGACGCGTAGAAGCAATTTCAATCGATGATTGGGCACAAAAAACTGTTAAAAAATTGGGTATCGACTACACGGTTAGTAGTTTCTCCGAAGAACGAGATTTTGATATCTGGAATCAACTTCGATCCAAATATGATGTTGATTTTTCACCTCGGTTTCTGGCTGAGGAATATGGAGCAGTGATATTGGAAAATATGGTGCAATCCGTGCAGGACTATATGCGGGTTAAGCGGATCGGAAGGGGCACGCGATTGACTGGTTCTGAACGCGCAGCTCTATGGCCTCTTTTTGAAGAATTTTCAGATATCATCAAGAACAGAGGAACGCTTTTCTCAGCTCGGGCATACAAACATCTGGTTGACGCCCTAGATTCCAATCAACTCGGACGCGAATTTACTCACATCGTCGTAGATGAGTGTCAAGATTTTAGTGGTTCCGCCCTAAGGTTACTAAGTAAACTGCCGCCTCCGGATGCCCCGCAAATATTTCTGGTCGGCGATTTAAACCAAAGAATCCGTTCTTTTAAATACTCCTTCGTCGCAATGGGCTTAAGTATCAGAGGTCGCTCTAAGACCCTAAAGATTAACTATAGAACATCACGAGCCGTATATAAACGCGCTATAGCTATTAGATACGGAATAACCGAAGATCATGATGAATCATTAGATGGAACTGCTTCTTTATTTGAGGGCTCGCCTCCTACAGTCAACGCTTTTCCAACAGAATCAGATGAATTCAACCAGTTTTTCGATTGGCTTAAAACTGAACGCGAAAACCTTGCAGATGAAGAAATCTGTGTTGTTACAAGAACAATAGGGCAATTACAGGTACTACAAACGCGGCTTATTGCAAAAGGAATTTCTACTTATCAGATACGAGGAAATGTCTTCGACCACACCGCGATTCCAGGCCTGAGGCTATCAACCATTCACAGAATTAAAGGTCTTGAGTTCTCCGCCGTAGCAATTCTTAATGCAAATCGACAATCTATCCCACGAACTGGGTTACTAGAGAATTGCGCCGATGAGGCTGCCAAAGACGATGCGAAGACTCGAGAAACGAATGCGATGTTTGTCGCAATGACTAGAACCAGAGGGAATCTATGGATCAGCGGATCCCCTGATCTGACGAATCTCCTATCTTGATGCTGTAAAGTTCATGGCCTCATTGTGAGTCAACAGAGTCCAGCGGAATTTTTCAGCGAACCTCTTCTCAGAATCTGTTAATTCGAGACAAATACCGATACGGAGATTAACAAAAGCAACATCAGCTTGGAAAACAATCCGTCCGTTTTCCTCATGCTCATATGCTACTTCCGGCGTTTGCCTCAACAATTTAAATAAGCGATTCGCTGGAGAGCGGAGAGCAGGATCAATGTAGTCCATACAAAATGTGTTCGAACCCTCACGCGTCAATCGGCCCTGTGCCTCTCGCTTTGCTTTTCGAAAGCGTTCGAGAAGCTTAGGCTCTATCCACATATGCCCATGGCCTGGTTGTAGTTTGTGACAATCGATACACAGAACTCGTAAATTCGCATCGGAATTGTCGGTTTTGTCACTGTTAACGTGATGAACATGAATAAAAGCGGAGTCTTGTGGCGGAGCTTTAAACCCGCAATCTTGGCATGTAAAGTTAGCTTTAAAGCGTTTCTCTAGCGAGATCTGACGCCAGCCTTCGACATACCCTGCGGAATCATCTTCCGTCTTTTTAGGCATCTTCTTAAACAACGATGAATAGACAGAGAAAAATCGATCATAATCAAAATCTCTAGTTCGACTGGTTCGATCACGTTGATTCAATTGCCTGTAGCCATCATAATCTAGGAAATTCAAGCAGTTCTTGCATATGGCTAACTCGGCTTCATCTTCAACGATTTCATCTCCCCAATAATATTTGGAACCTGAAATCAGGTACTTCCGTTTTGGATTTCTGCTCAGATGATATCGATCGAACTTGTTTTCGCGTTCCATCTTCTCAAGTGTCGAACAATACGCCAGATGTACACGTCGCCCCGCTTCCACATCACCATTGATGACTGCTAGCGCATTTGAGCCGTGATCCTTGATGTATAAAACAACCATCTGGCCCGCAATCGATAACGGTCCTTTTGTTTTATCAACTTCACCTAAATCATCTAACCCGATAACATCCTCACCATCCTCAAATGGATCATCGGAAATTAACTCTGCATCAAACTGGAAATTTGATGGTGGCAAATGAGAAACGACCTTTAAGAAAGGCAAAAGCCCTGCTCTGAAATCAAACTCAAACTTCATTTCTGACCAACTGCTCTCTCAGATTTTTCGCAATCTGATCCATATCCAACCGAACAGAGAATCATCTCTTCCGCATTAGTTACGATCCGGAAGGTTACCCTGCGAGACCTAACCTTATCCTCGATCCCAGTTGACGCCAAAATGCGCTTTGAGGATGAAAGACCGACTGCAACGACGTCGCTACGCACCCAGGGCAAATTTCCTTTGGACTCAACATCGGGCAATTGGTATGTAAAGGCGAGAACCGCTCTAGTTCTCTCTTGAGAAAGTCTCATATTTTGAAAGTATGCGTCGGTAGGTGAGCTATCTGCAGCCCATTCTGACGACGTGTGACCCTCGATACGGATCTCTCGGATATACTTCTTATAGGGTTTCAAAGTTTCAAGGTACCGAGGAAAAAAATCAGCCAAAACTGCTTGATATTGAGGTTTCAACTCAGACTTACCAGGATCAAACATCACTTGCTCGTTCACGAAACGAAATTCAAGCCTCTTACCATCAAACTCTGCATCCCAGATCCTTAAGTCCTCGCCAAATTCCACGGACAGATCTGCGGCTATCTCAGCGATAATCATGTCAATTTCAAGCGGCGAATCACCTTGAATGTCGATATATCTGGAAATAAAACTGATCGCCAATAAGATAAAAACCATCATCAGGCCAGACATAATGTCCGCTACGGATAGCCACTGAGACTCATTCCGATCACCTCGAAGAATTTGAATCTTGAGAGCCATTAATTTTTATCGTCCTGTGACTTAGTCAACCGATCAGTCAAATTTCTTAGATTCTGAATATCTGAGACCAGAGTTTCTGAAACTCGCTTCAAACCATCGCCCATCTCTCGGACAACTTGATTTACTTCTGAGTTGATAACACCAGCCAAATCTCTCATTGCCCCGTCTAGAAGCGAACGATGTTTAGCCGCTGTTTCCTTAAGTTCTTCATCGAGAGCACCGAAATAACCTTTAGTTTTCGAGTCCAATTCATTAAAAGACAGATCAATCGAGGTTCGAATTCGATCCGTTGTGTCTCGATTCATCTGTTCTAAAGATCCTAATAAATTATCAGAAGCTTGTTTTGCTTGTTGAACGAGTTCTGTGTGGGAGGCCCTAACTTGGTCAACGCTTTCTTGGAAAACATTCTGCATTTCTTTTTGATGATCGGTGACGATGGTTTGAGTCTCAGTCATTGCTGAACGATAGGTCGAGAGCATTTCACTCGATTCCCTACTGAAGTCGTTAGCCATAGTTGAGAAAGTTGTTTTGACAGTATCCAAATCTCCCGTAATCCCTTCAGCCGCTCTGGCAAGACCTTCCTCAAGCTCTTTAGCGCCTTTTTCAGCTGCATCTTTGAACCCTTCCACCAACGAAGTATTGGTCTCCCCAAATTTATCTATCAGATTGCGTGCCTCTTGAATGGCCCCCGCTGATAAATCAGCTGACTGCTGACTTGCAGACGCTATCTCTGCAACCAAAGTTTTTACATGCTCTTGAATCTCAGGCACTGCCTTAACGGCCTCGTCTCTCATTTGAGCGAACGTAGCCAAGTGCTGCTCCAAGTCCTCAATTTGATGATTAAGCCCCTCCATTAATTCACTGAGATTATCCATTGCCTCAGGAATACTCTTGGCTTCTTCAGCCACTTTTGTGGTCGCATCTGCAATGCGCTCAGAAGCTTGAATTGACTGATCGAAACGCGACTGCATTTGCTCTAACTGCTGCTTATAGTTGTCCTGCCACTCAACCAACTTAAATACGGCATCATTGAGCCGCTTAAAGTTCTCGCCAAACTGTTCAGTTAGGTTGTTATTAAAATCGCTGATCACATCTTTCAGTGCGGCAATAATAGTTTCAGTCGCCGACTTCGACAGCATCTCGGCAAAGTTTTCCATGTCATTTTTAAGTTCTTTGCGAAATTCTGAAAAATCTTGCCTAGATAACTTAAGCTGAGTTAGCAGTGAGCTATCACCATCACCACCCAAAACCTTGGATACTTTTTCCAGGGCTTCCGATGAAGTCTGTTGGTGCTGTTTCAATTCCTGAATGGCATCGAAGAAATCAGATGGCTGGAGATTATCCCCATAGGCATCTGCGGCTTTTCGTGCTCCGTATTTCCTCGCCAAAGGTGCGGCTACAGTTTGGAAAATAATTGCACAACCCAAACCCGTGACACTCGTATAAAAAGCGGTTTTCAAGCCATTGAGGAGAACGTTAATACCTTGCTGAATTTCCTTGAAATCAAAGTCTTGTAACCCCAACAAAATTCCCACAAACGTACCAGCAATACCAAGAGAGGTAAGAATCGTGGACCCCTGCCCACGATAGTCTTCTTCGGCGTGCTGATACTGTTTCCAAGTATAAAAAAGAAAAGTAAGTACAATCACCGACAGAAATGTTTCGGTTATCTCATCAATTTTTGCGGTCTGAAGTAGATCCGATAGGAGATCTTGAATGCCAGCATCCATAGTGCACCAACAAAAGAAATTTTTTTATTATTACCACAATAAGCTTATTCGGATCTATTAGGTTTCGAATATTGAACCAGTAGGGCTATCCTTTTTCCGAGTAGCAGGGATGGGCGAACAGGGAAAATAAGATGCCAATAAATATGATTTCTCAGATGTTTCCCTTCGAATTTGATTCTTCAGTCTACTCGACCCGCAACTCGCAAAACCTATGGTAACCGGTCGGTTCTCTAAGCATTTTCAACCCTTAACTTTAATAATTTACTCCAGTTTTCCATCAGCGGACGTCTCTGTTCCAGCATTGTTGTTCGAAGGTAAGCTCTCTCAACCTTGCTCTTCAGCTGATGGGCTAATGCTGTTTCAATCGCGTGATGACTGTAGCTACCCTGCTCTTCTGCCCAGTCACGGAAGGTTGAACGGATGCCATGAGGTGTGCCTTCAAAGTCGGGAAACTGTTTCTTTAGGAACTGTAGAAAGGCGTTGTTCGATAAGCCCTGCCTGGTGCCTTTGCCGGGGAAAAGATAAGGCGAGTCGTTGTATTGTTTTGCCTTACGCAACACCGTGAGCATCTCATCGGTCAAAGGCACGACATGTTCCACGCGAGCCTTCATCCGCGATGCAGCAATAGTCCAGATTCGCTTGTCTGAATCGATCTCATTCCACTGAGCCTGAGTCACCTCTGTGGTACGACATACAGTGAGCATCAGGAAGCGGAACGCATAGGCTGTAGTCGAGTCCCGCTGACATAATTCATAGTATAGAAACTGCGCCCGATCTCTGGGGGGTGCCGCATGATGTTTGACGTTTTTTACCTTGTTGGATGCAGGTAAAAGAAACTCGAGATTGCCCTTCCAGGCGACCGGATTCGGCGTTTCTCTCAAGCCTCTGGCAATACACCAGCTGAACACGGTCTCAAGCCTCTGACGAAGCCGTGAGGCGGTCTCGGCCTTCTCTACCCAGATCGGTTGCAGCACGCTCAGGATCAGGTTGGTATCGATCTCTGCGACATCAAGTTGACCTATGACTGGAGATGCATAGGTTCTGAGTGTATTCGTCCACTGCTGACGGTGCTTTGCGTTAGACCACTGTGCTGATAAGGCATCTATACATTGCTCAGCCGCATCATCGAATATTCGATAGGACGCATTCGCGGCTTTTGCTTTCGAGACTTTTGCTGCCTCAATTGGATCTATGCCCTCGGCAAGTAATCTCTTGTTCTGATCACGTTTGAGACGAGCATCAGCAAGTGAAACAGTAGGATAAGAGCCGAGGCCCATATCGCGCCTCTTACCCTGAAACATAAAGCGATGAACCCAACTTTTTGACTGATTTTGGGTCACAGTTAGGTGTAAACCGTCCCCATCCATCAATTTTCCGGGCTGATTTGCCGCATTGATTGCCTTAATTGTCAGATTTGGCATGAATCTATCCCACAATCTATCCCACACTTAGCTCAGGTTATAGTAGGTTTAGCTGATAACCTCTGGGAACAGAATATGACTGAAAGCCAACAATGACAAGCTATAATCGATGTAAACGAGATTTCATAGGATAAGGTGAAAATGATAAGTGGCGGAGAGGCAGGGATTCGAACCCTGGATAGGCTATTAACCTATGCCGGTTTTCAAGACCGGTGCATTCAACCGCTCTGCCACCTCTCCGCATATCGCCATCGCGACAGGAGGCGGATGTTAGGTGATTCAGAACATGGATTCAACAGTTGAATTCCGCGATACGTCGAACTGACGTTTGACGCACGCCTGAAAGGCTTTATCATTAGGCCCTCTTTTTCATCGGATCACAAAAAGGAGTTATTTGTGAGCAACGCGAAAATCATTGTTCCCATCTTTCTCGGAGCCGCGGTTCTTCTCGCGGGCGCACGCTCTATCTCTTGGGAGACCGATCACCCACCAGTCGGAATGTGTGTGGGTGAATGCTATGAAGCCTATAAAGCGGAAGATGCGAAGCGTCGCGAAGCTGAGGCAGCGATGTTGGCGGCGGCAAGCCCCGCTGATCTTGGCAAGAAAATCTACGCAGCCTGCGCTGGTTGCCATGGCTTGAATGGTGAAGGCGGTGTTGGACCAAAGCTTCAGGGAGCCACCAAAGACGCTATCGTATCGATGCTCACCCAGTACAAAAATGGTGAAACCCGAGGCGCTCAGAGCGCACTGATGTGGGGACAGTCTGCTGCGTTAAGCGTTGACGATATGACAAACATTGGCGCATACGTCGAGACTCTATAATTCATCCTTCTACCTTAGGACCGGTCCTCTCCATGAACGCCATGGTGAGGCAGGTCGCTAAGAACAACACGTAAATACCTGAGGTGATCCCAATCTCCAACAAGAACGTCTGAAGCCCAAGCCGTATTTATAAGCCTCCGCGATCTGGAATGCTGAGCCGAGTAACGCAATGGTAGACAATCCGGCCACCGTTGATATGAGCTTACCCCCAGTTGCTGTGGGCGCGTCATGCCGAGCTTCTGAATTCCGCGTGACGCTTCCGAATCCATTGTCTTGAGGTGATCGATATCATCAACGAAGCTCTGATAAGACGATAAGGCGATGATCGTAATGAGAACAGCGATCAACGCTAGATCAATGAGTTTTAAAAAAGATTACATATGGCTTCAAGCGAACTTGCTGGATCGAAAAGCAAACTCACAGCGGCTGATAATTTCACCAAAACAGCAATTTGCGACAGCAGAACAAAACACCAAGCCGCCATCAACATGACCATGGTGGACCGGAATAAAAGCAAGAATATCGAGATCTCCTTTTCTAGTAGCGCCGCGATCAAAGAATAACCTTTTTCCCAACGCAGAGCTTATCAGGATTGTTTAACACAACGACCGCCTCGCTTGGTATTTTCATTCTTGTTCATTTATCGAACAAAAGAGTCTCGCGCAAATGAATATTCTACTTCGCAACTAATTCGTATGTTCGCCAAAATCGATTGAAATAAAGGGGCTCCAGGGGTCTTGCAAGATGGACAAGAACCATTACTATAAACGTTACATCATACGAAAGTTGAGTACACCCGGTGCTCAATCAGATATAGGAGATCTTGCGATGAGTGATCGCATTACCCAAGCCACCGCGACGGCTGGATACGGAGTTTCGGAGTCAGCAAGCAAGGTATTGCGCAACACCTACATGTTGCTTTCATTGACTTTATTCTTCAGCGCAGGTATGACTGCGTTGGCCGTCTCGACTCAAGCACCGCCGATGCATTGGCTTCTGTCACTAGGCGGAATGATTGGTCTACTTTTCGCCCTTCAAGCCATGCGAAACAGCGTCTGGGCTCTACCACTAGTGTTTACGTTCACCGGTTTCATGGGCTGGACTCTCGGACCGATGATTTCTTATTACTTGCAGGCCCCTGGTGGTACATCGATTGTAGGCAACGCCCTCTTGGGTACTGCCGCAGTCTTTTTGTCGCTCTCAGCATATGTTCTAACGACCAAGAAAGATTTCAGCTTCATGGGTGGATTTTTGTTCACCGGTCTCATCATCGCGCTTCTTGCAACAATCGGCCTGATTTTCTTCCAGGTTCCAGTCTTGAGCCTCGCACTTAGCGCGATGCTGGTGCTATTGGCAGCTGGGTATATACTGTTCGACACAAGCCGAATAATCCATGGCGGTGAAACGAACTATGTGATGGCGACAGTTGCACTCTATGTTGACATCTATCTGCTATTCACGAATCTACTCGCGCTACTGGGCGTCTTTTCTGGCGACGAGTGAAGCAGTTTGCCATCTTGTTGGCAGTGTCGCCAGAGAGTGGAACACTGCCACTAAGAGCTCTTGAGACACTAAAGGCCGCGTTATCCAGAGGACACACGGTCTTCTGCTTTTTATTCGAAGATGGAGTCCTATTTGCGGATAAGACTCGCGACGTACCACAAGGTGAGACAGACCCCTCAAGACAACTTGCAGAACTGTCTACCCTCGAGTCATGTAATGTTGTCGCTTGCATCACAGCAGCAGAACGACGTGGGATTCGTGAGGAATTATTGATTGATGGAATTCGTCTAGGGGGACTTGGTGAATGGACTGAGCAACTTCAGTCATCTGACCGAGTGGTTCAATTTCGATGAAGTCCGTCACCCTGGTCATCCGTTCAGGACCAACCGAGTCCTTAGGAGCGCGCGAAATGCTCGACATGGCACTGGTGCTTGCAACCTTCGAGTGTCCTGTCTCCATCATCTTACAAAATGCCGGTGCGTCTTGGGCTTCCCTACCGACTATGCCTGACGATAGCCCACTGGCACTGAGTGGAAAACTCAAAAGTCTGCCGTTATATGACATCAACAACGTCTTGATCGACGAGGATAGCTGCAAAAAACGGGGTATTCAGGTCAGCAATGACTTCCTGGGAACGCTCTGCGGTCATGATCAGATTATTGATTGTCTAAACACAAGTGACGTGGTGTTGGAGGCCTAATGCTTCATCTAGTGACCTCAACGACCGCGCTTCACGATGCCACTGACTGGCTCGCCCCAGACGATATCGTAATCGTTGCTAGTGACGCGATGAACGCCGTCCACGAACTCGATGAAATGCCATGCCAGGTGCTTGCCTTTGCCAATGATCAAGTGCTATTCCCACATGTCGCGATTGACACAATCACACCTGATGAGTGGATCGATCTTCTTGAAACATTACCTTGTCGCACTTGGAGCTGACATGACGCTCCAACTTGATGCCGATGGTTATTTGGACAATCTCAGTGACTGGACTGAATCAATTGCGCAGGAACTGGCAGCCCTTGAGTCAATCGACCTAAGTCCAGCGCATTGGGAATTAATTGAGTTGGTCCGTCGATACTATGATGAATTCGACCATGCCCCAGCGATGCGTCCCTTGGTCAAGTGGATCAAACTAGAGACCAGTCCGGACAAAGGGAATAGTATCTATTTGCATCAGCTGTTTCCAGTGAGTCCAGCCAAACAACTAGCCCGTGTGTCTGGCCTCCCGAAACCAACCAAATGCCTATAGTGTTGGCGTCAAATGGTCTGCCTTAATGTAAGGCTTCAGTACGTCAGGTACCGTAATTGAGCCATCGTCATTTTGATAATTTTCAACGACTGCAATTAGACAACGCCCGATCGCAACACCGGAACCGTTGAGTGTATGGACAAGCTCGGGGTTCCCTTTTTCGTTTCTAAATCTTGCTTGCATCCGACGTGATTGGAAATCCAAACAGTTGGAGCACGAGCTAATCTCCCGGAACTGATCTTGGCCTGGTAACCATACCTCGAGATCATAGGTTTTTGCTGCGGAAAACCCGAGATCACCGCCACAAAGATCAACCACTCGGTAATGTAGATGTAAACCTCTCAAAACCGCCTCAGCGTGAGCACGCAGTGCTTCAAGGGCCTCCCAGCTCTTATCGGGATGCGTGATCCAAACCAACTCAACCTTATCGAACTGATGCTGACGAAACATACCGCGCACATCTCGCCCATAAGAGCCGGCCTCTGCACGGAAACATGGCGTATGCGCGACATACTGCAGTGGTAGTGATGAGGCGTAAACGATTGAGTCACGGACAAGATTGGTCAGCGGTACTTCGGCCGTTGGAATCAAATAGCGCTCGCGGCCGCCGCCATCTTCTGGAGCGATTCTGAACAAGTCATCTTTGAATTTCGGCAACTGCCCAGTACCTTCGAGAATCGATCCATCCACCAGCAAGGGGACATAGGTCTCGGCATAACCAT
>CACAXU010000025.1 GCA_902536515.1 uncultured Litorivicinus sp.
TAGAGACCTTCCTGTAATTGAGTGATCGGAATATTCCCTTCAATTTTCTTCAATCTTGGAATCAGGGCAGCAAGCTCAGGGAAGGGTGATCCCAAAATCTTATCGACGACTTGCTCGTCACTCATTGGAATTAGGGCCTCGCGCTTCATTCTAAAGAGATCGCGTACACTTCGACGCGTTTTTTTTAGGTACGCGCCTGCTTCGGGATGAAACTCACCTGGCAGTAGTTCAATTTTATCGTAGAGATTCGAAATGAGCCCATATTCTGCAAGGAATTTTTCGCGAATTTGCTCTAACAAAGCGAGTGTCTGGCACATCTGAATTTGATTAATCGCGTCTTCCCTGATTCGATCCGTGTCCTCGATAAACCGATCAAATGTAAGCAAGGGTTTTTGGTAAAGCACTTTGTATTCGCTCATAAGGAACGCAGCGATAATCGCGTAGCCAACGATCCATGTTGCATAAAGTACGAGCAGTTCAGTGGGCATTGCGACACCTGTCGATCGCTACTTTGGATTGAGACCCCTGTAGCCTTTCATCAGTCACTGTATTTTCTTCACACAAAGATTAATCGGATTAAGCTAGTTGATTCTTAGCGATTTTTCCACCACAGTTCAAAATGATGTGTTAATAAGGGCTGCGATTATGCTGGTGCACTGGGTGTTAATTGCCTTTGTTTATTCTTCAGGCGACACCATCTCGTCCACAAAAACAGAGACCTATCCACTGGACTATGGTGCAGTTTTCTCGACACAGGACGCATGCGACGGATGGGCGAGGGAAAAGCTTGTTGATATAAACCGCATTGAATCTTTTGTTTGTTTACCTCGGCCCGCTTACAGGAACTGATATCCTCGTTTGATTCAATAAATCATTCGACTATAGGTTGAGAATAAATTGACTGCGCCGATTTTTCGGATGAGAGTTGGCCTTTAGATACCGGTCGAGTTTCTTGTAAATCTTTTACTGGGTGTCGGAGTTTGCGATTCTTGTCTTGTTCCTAACTTTGGTCACTTGGCCGTGCCTCTCAACATGGTTGCCAATCTAAATTTGATGATTGGACCGACACCGTCACAAAATAAGATCCGTGAACCGATCTGGTGTGATTTATCATGGCATTTCCATTTCCAATAAGGTGGCTTATGAGTTCTTATCGAATTGCTGTTTTGGCTGGTGATGGTATTGGCAAGGAAGTTATGCCTGAAGGCATCCGGGTATTGGATGCTGCTGCTCGGAAGCATCAACTGAATCTAACCTTCAATCATTTCGATTTTGCTTCCTGCGATTACTATCTCGAACATGGTCAGATGATGCCGGACAACTGGAAAGAGATCATGATTGATTTCGATGCGATCTATTATGGTGCTGTTGGTTGGCCGGAGTCAGTTCCAGATCATATTTCACTGTGGGGCTCACTGATTCAATTCCGTCGCCAGTTCGAACAATACGTGTGTCTACGTCCCGTGAAGCTGATGCCAGGGGTGCCATCGCCGTTGGCTAATCGTCAGGTTGGTGATATCGATTTTTACGTGGTTCGTGAGAACAGCGAGGGTGAGTATTCAAGCGTCGGTGGAATCATGAACGAAGGCACCGAGCACGAATTTGCATTACAGGAATCGGTGTTTAGTCGTCGTGGCATTGACCGGATCATGAAGTACGCATTTGAGCTTGCAAAAACGCGCGACAAAAAGCACGTGACATCGGCAACAAAATCGAATGGCATCTCGATTTCGATGCCCTATTGGGATCGTCGTTTTGAAGAGATTTCAAAACGGTATCCAGAGTGCACAACAGATAAATATCATATTGATATTCTAACAGCGCATTTTGTGATGAACCCGGATCGCTTTGATGTCGTTGTGGCCTCAAATCTCTTTGGCGACATCCTCTCTGACTTGGGTCCAGCATGTACTGGAACCATTGGCATCGCTCCATCAGCTAATATCAATCCAGAGCGCAACTTTCCATCACTCTTTGAGCCAGTTCATGGTTCGGCACCGGACATCTACGGTCAGAATATCGCAAACCCAATTGGCATGATCTGGAGTGGAGCGATGATGCTTGATCACTTGGGTGAGGCAACTGCGGCCGCAGATATCATGACCGCGATTGAGGAAGTGTTAGAGACAGGCCCTCGTACACCGGATATGAAAGGCTCAGCCAATACACAAGAGGTTGGTCAAGCGATTGCTCAGGCAATCGCATAATCGTCAGTCTGGCAGGTACTCATCCTTCCAACGAAGCACGACATTGAAGCTCACTGAAATACGTGTTTCGTGGGATAGGTTTGGGTGTACCAAGTGATGCAGGAATGCAGGCCACAGCAATAATTGCCCAGGCGTTGGTTTGATCCGATGTTCTGGGTCAATTTGCCCATCCCCTCGAATCGCATTCATATTGGCCTGTGGTCTCGGATCATAAAAGCTGATGCAGTTTGGGGTTCTGTCGTCTCGGCCCGATGGAAGCGTGTCATGCGCCGGAATCGCGATGTAATAGGTTCCACTGAGCCATGCGTGAGGGTGATTATGTAGATTATGGTAGTCGCCCAACCGGTTCACATTGGCCCAAGCCTGGATTGCAAAGTCGACGCTATAGTCGATACCTAAATGCTGTGCGTAATCAACAACTGCTCGCTGAACCGATTGTTTGAGCCACTGAATGACCGGATGCTGTTCATCGAAGAAGTTGTCGCTCCGATAGTCAGTCGTCATTTGCGACCGCTCGATATCCAGTTTTTCAATATGGTCAGCCAGAATGGTGTTCGCCTGATCATGGCCAGGCAATGCGATTTCCATCAGTTGTGTTGGCCAGAGATTTCTGAAGATTGGGGTTGTCATTACGCTTCTCTCGTTTACCGTACCCAGAGTGTGGCACACTTTACCTTAATTTTTTTCGGGAAATTGCCAGTGTTAGTCTGCCTTTGCCGTTTGATAGACTCTGATAATTTCGAGACTGATAAAGAGCTTGAAGCCTGTGTTATGGAGGACGATTTCCAGTGTGGCCAGTGCCAGATTTGCTACCTCATTAGTCACAGGCCGGGTTCAATAATCAAAGACATTGATGCTGACGAATAGACAAAGCCTTGTCGATAAAGAATCACGCACGACTGGCCATAGAGATCTTTTTACCTAGTGAGCTTTCCTTGCCTCTTTTTTTCGTCTGGTCTTCGGCCTTTGTTGCGGCAAAAAACAAGTTTCGTTGATGCGTCACCTCCGCCTGCGCTTACACTCTTTTTCTGGGGCCGCGATCTTTGGGTTTTTTATCCTAAGCTCTATTAAAGTGGAGCAGTTGTGGGTATTAGGCCTCGATTTTCCTGAGCCTACGCCACCGAAATCTTATTCTATGGCCTATAGTTGATGCGGATATTCCATGCGGTCTTAAACGGAGTCGCCTCCGGTTTGGTTGCGTTAATTGTTTGCCTCAAACCGCTGATAACTGGAGCGCTTGCCGGCAACCTTTATTTTAACGTTGTGACCGCTCGGCAGTGGTTCGGTTTGTTCCTTTGATTCTTAGGCACTATATTTTTCGTAGACGCTACCGGTAGCGATTTTTCTTAGTCGATAAGCCTAATTTGGGCATTTGAAAGGCTAATGGCGATTAAAAGCGAGGCAATGTTCTAGAAAAAATTCTTCAACCTTATTCCATCATTAACCAATAACTTTTAGCCAGCTGGGCCAGCGGCCTTATTCCACCTAATTAAGGTGTCGAGTAGAGAACCGGTGCGGCTGAGCATTTCTGCTTCCTTCAATTTAGCTATTGGGTGCCAAACCATAGCTTGGCTTTACCTCATACCACGACTCTTAACCTTTTTCAGTTGGCCCATCTTGGATTAACAGCTTTCACTGATAGACTTTTTAGGTTTTCTTATTACAAGCTTTGACATCTATCTGGTTACACAAGTGGCCTTGGAGCCAGATAAGTAATGAGTCGAATTACTATGAAATCTCAATCACGGCCCCCATGCCCGCAGCGTGATGTTCAAGCATGTGGCAATGGAACAACCAGAGTCCTGGATTATCTGCAATAAAGATTAGATTCGCTTTCTCACCTCGCTGGAACAGATAGGTATCACGCTTTCCGTCAAGGACCGTTCCATCCTCTCTTTGTATCCAAAAATGGTGGCCGTGAAGGTGCATAGCGTGGTTCCAGCGCGTATCGTTCCAAACCTCAATGCTTACTGTTTGGCCGATACTAATCTTTGCTAGGCGGTCATGATGTTCTGTGATCGCACCATTGAAAGCCCAAGCTTTCTTGTACGTCTGTGCAAGCTCCCGGATAGGACGTAATTGATCCTTGTAGGTCGCCTCACTTAGGTTGCCCATCGCCCCACCTTGCATATGTAATGGGATCGATACATCAATGGAAAGTGGCGGCGCTTCAGGTTGCGGTTGCTTCAGGACTTCCTTGGTGACAAGCGATTGATTTGGCTCAACTACTTTAAGAACGACAGCGGGGTAGGGTTTTTCACTGTTGAAGGTCTCGGCGATAGTCAGGTCTTTATCATCCAGATCGACGATAAAATCTGCCCGTTGGGCAGGTCCCAGAACGACGTCCTGTGACTTCCGAACAGGGACTGAATAGCCATCTTCAGCGATCAAATACGCTGACGCGGGAATATTTAGTCTAAAAATACGGGCGTTGGCTACGTTGATGAGACGTAGCCTGATACGTGATTTTTTCGCAACCTCGATTGTCGGAAGTGACTCCCCATTCACTGTCAGCCAGTTACCCAATCGCCCACCATGGGCCCAGTCATGCAAAGATCCAAAAGACGCCTCGTCGATTGTTCCGTCATTTGCAAGCAACCAGTCATCAATCATCAACACAAGATCATGGTCGACCGCAGGGTCGGATTCGTCTTCGACAATCAAAGCACCATAGAGTCCGCGGGCAACCTGCGACCAAGTCTTGGCATGGCTGTGGTACCAATAAGTGCCGGAGTCATTCAGAGGGAATTGGTAACGAAACTGTCCATCGGGTTTTACTTCTGGTTGAGTAAGCCCTGAGACACCGTCCATGGCGTTGATATTTCGGATGCCGTGCCAGTGAATGGACGATCCTTCATCCAGCTGATTGAGGAAATCAACAGACAAGATTTCACCTTTCTTCAATCGTAATTCAGGACCAGGGACGGTCTGGTTAAAGGTCCAAACAGAGGCTTCCTGATATTCATCTCCAGGGACCAGTCGTTGGGTTGTTTTGGACGCTGTAAGTGTCCAGGGAGTCCGAGTGTTTGCGAGGGTTAACCGCGGCGTTGCCGCGAGCAACGGAGTGGCGATACACGCTTTTAAAAAATTGCGACGCGATGTCATGATTACCTACTCTTTTGAAGTCGTTTTAACAATTCTTGCAGGTTTTCCCTAGCACCTTAAATCCATTGGTGAGCGTCATTGCGTCGGCCCATTCACCTGCTACCGAGAACAACGAGATACAAATCAAGACCATGCAGTGGGCAACCAATGCATGGGCCACTCTTTTTCCATATCGAGTAATTGGGGATTTATAAGATGGATCCAAGCATTATTGGCCACCTTTTTTGAGTTAGTAGGCTTGGCGACAATTCAAACCCGCTTGCGTGACATCACTGAGCGAACTTAGCCTTATTAAGATGTTTCCTATGACGTAATATAAATGATTGTCTCTATGAGTTCTCGAGTATTCATGTACATTCGATGATAGACGTGGCGTATGCCCTTGGGTTCTGGCAATTAACGCCGATCGGTGCTCTCGAAAATTGCATTGGCATTATTTGAGACGAATCCTTGAAACAGCTCTCCGTTTGAATCGGCCAAACGATATGCGAATTCATAAAAACAGCTGGGGATGTTAGAAACTATGCCATCGGAAAATTCGAAGGAGATTTGATCGGCGATCGTGGATACTTGTATAAGGAGATCCGCTGGCGTGCCTTTGATGCGGCCGCCGACTTCATTGAGTTGGTATTGATGTTCTAAACACAGTTCGACCACTTCATCAACTGACCCGAGGGTTTGAAGTGCATTGACATTGACTGCGAAGTGATTGGCTTGATACCCCATGGTTGTCAGCCAGCCTGCATACTCACTTGCGTTGGCGAGCGTTCGGTATTGTTCAAGTGTTGGTTTGTGAAACGGGTAGCAACCCGCGAGATCAGACAATGTGAGTTCGCCCTCAAGGCCTCTTGTGACCTCGTAGATGATTGCTTTCGCTTCACTATCTAACTCAGAGCGGATGAGTTCACTAAAGAAGATCTTGGGTGCACTCGAATCCCCCAAGACACGATAGGCTTTGGCTCGTAAATGCTTGTCTGGGAAAGTGTAATTATCGAATGCTTCATACCCAATAGCCGCGAGGAGCTCGGTTGCCCGGTCCAGATCAAAGCCTTCAATGTCAAATGTGCGAAAAGCGACATGATCGTTAATAACATGTTCTCCACGTGCGTTAAATAACGCTTGGATACGGCTAGCTTGTGGCGTCATTCGAATGTATTGGCCCCAGATTTCGGCGAAGAAATCAGTGCGATTCATGAGCGTTGTCTTCTTTCATCTTTGCCCACCAATTGTTTGCAAGGCTTACTTAGATCATCGACCAATATCTTTTCGATATCTGGCTTTAATGGCTTCTATGGTCTCGCAATCATCCTCCATCTTGTAACTAGCCTATAGCTTCCAATGCTGACTCTCCAGGCATCTCTTTCGGTGAGTGGTTATGCATTGGTTGGCCGTGGGTTTTCCTTTAAATCATTGAGACGGTCTAGGATGCGTTTGACCTCTAATCTTAGGATGCCACTGATCTGAATTATCACGATACCCTAGCGATTTCTGCAAAAAAAGCGAAGGCCCTGAGCCGCAAAAATTGTTGCGGGATAGTCTATGTCGATATGATCACTTTAGAAATCAGGGGCTGCACCGATATTACTCCTATGCATCAATGGATTCGGCGACATTGTGACCTAACTCGACTGATGGCAGTGATTGCTGCCTGTGTCAGCATTGTCGGTTGCGCGCCGACTGCTGTGACTCAACTAGCCGTGACCGAATATCAGACGGTTGCGTCTCAAATTTCCATCGGAGACGCGAAAGAGTACGTACTTAGCGTATTACATCCCAGTCAGCAGGCGATTCCGGCACAATTCAAAAAACCATCGGAGCAATATTTGAGCTACGGAGAGCAGGTCGAGATCCATTTTGTGCGGACGGCATTGACCTCCGGTGCAAAGAACGTCGATGATGACTTCACCCCCTATGTCTTCAAAAATGATGTTCTCGTTTCCGTGGGTTGGACCTACGTCAGTAAGACAGATTTTTTGGATAAGGCGAAAGAAGCGATCAGTGCCGGGGGGGTGAAGCAAGATCGGAATGTATTTGGGGTTCGTCGCTAGCGTAACGTGCGATGTCGATTGGCCAAATTAGCAAGTGCTCAGGTTTAGTGCGGGTGGATTATAGTCTGCGTAGGTAGAGCTAAGCCCACGTGTCGAATGATTGGGTTTCTTTTGATTGTGGACGCGGATCCTGAGAAGATCTTCGGAGAACGTGAAGCGAATAGCATTCTGGTCAGTGCACTAAGGACAACGTCATGAAGCGTCTAGCTGTTCTTCCACTTATTTTCTGGTCGATGTCAGTTTCCGCCATTGACTGGGAGGCCCCCGTCGTAGCTTCTCATCAGGGTGAACCCTTGGAAGTGCGGATTGGCGTTAAAAATCTTGGTTCGGTCTCGGCAGCACGATTATTTCCATTGCTTGCATCGGAGTCTGAATTTACGGTGCGCGGAATCGATCGCCCTGCTTTCCTGTCGGGATTAAAATTTTCTGTGGACTCAGATGAGGATCAAGTTGACCTTGTCATTCGAACAGCAACGGCTTGGATGCAACCAGATCTGACGACGCTCGTCGAAGTATTCACCATAAATGGACCAGTCTTTGTTCCAGTATCTGTGACTGTTGAGCCGAAGCCATTCGCAAAACCGATAGTGGCTCAAAACCCTTCAAAACCGATATCAGTGACGAAGCTAAATCCTCCTGAAGCGCGAGTGACTATAAGGGCACCGGGGCAAAAGGTTTCTAAACCTGTAGCAGAGGAGCCGAATACTTTATTGGTTCGAAATGGTTCGACCTTATGGCGCTTAGCGAAGCGTATCCAGCCTACAGACTTGACAATTGAACAAGTCATGATGGCCCTTTATGACGAGAATTTAGATGCATTTGAGTACAACAACGTGAATGCGCTTGAGGAAGGTAAAACTCTGACTGTTCCGAATGTGGTACGTATGGGGCAAGAACCTTCTGCCATCGCAAGACAGCGGTTTGATGAACATATGAAGGCTCCAAAGAAGGATTTTCCACGGGCTACCCGGATCCAATCTCCGGCAGTTGTAAGGATCTCAGAAACAGCTGATGACCGATCGTTAGAATCTGCTCCGACGGCGAACCCAAAGACGATTATTGAAATAGTGGAGGATGATAGCAGTCCCAGATCCCTTACCCGACTTGTCCCAGCCCTCTCAGTTGGGCCAGAGGCGCAGCCAGTGCCGACTGTTGCTCCCTCAGTTGAGGAACAGACAGTCGTCAAAGGGGAACTGCCTGAGGTAAGTCGAGTAACGAGTCCTCCAGTCACAGAAATTCTTGAAAAGATGACCAATTTGGAGAATAAAGTCGACGCGATGGATGCCTTAGTTGAATCGATTTCGAGTAAAGCTCATTTGATCGAGCAGGCACCGCCGCTACCATCACGTGAATCAAATCAACGTCGAGCGGAGTTTGAATCGGTGCAAGATTGGGTACCAACTACCGAGGAGATTGAAGAATTTCTGAGCACAGAACTTGGTAAGGGGGCTTTAATTTTTTTTTCCATCACGATTTTGACGATGCTTGGCTTTCGGATTTTTGGTGGTCAGCAATCGACAACTAGTGAGCCCACGCAGGTTGCGTCTCCCGAGATACCGGAGCTCGACATGCGCTCGGTTCGAGAGTCTCAACTTAGTCCAAATTCAGCATATCCTAGTGATGCGTCAGATGCGGTGGAATTTGCGATTGAGCGATTGAAATCAAAAATCGCTGACCCGGGAAAACTAAAGGAAGTAAAAGAAATTTACAGCGTAAGTGATGACGTGGCGATCGATTCGTTTTCAGCCGATGCAACAGATAAACGCGAATGGGGTAGAGACCCGGAAGTCGAGGCAGAGACTGCGTTGCATCAGTTAGAGTTGGCTCAAAATTATTTGAATATGGGTATGAGGCAGGCTGCCTTGGAAATTCTTGAACGCGCTGCATTGTCAACTCACACTGAGAGTGCTGACGCAGCTCGAACCCTAATTGGTACACTGCGACGTTAAGGTACCACCCCGCGTCATCGTAATTTCGTTGTGTGATAGCCCTGCGTATTGGGGTCTGTGGTGCAGAAGCTTGCGAGCCCGGTCTGCCCCCCGACCTCGTTTCAAATAGTGGTCGCGCGGTGATCGAGGAGGCGATTAGATTCTCGAGGTCGATGGGCTTATCTGCGGCGCGAACATTCAGGTGATCAACTGAGCCGTGACAACGATTGCTTAGTTGTTGAGGTATAGCTCTTTGATTTGGGCTTCGAGATAGTGGCAACCAGTCAGGGGTCCCGACCAGCGGACGCCGACGATTTTCCCGCCCTTGTTAGCTGTCGAGAGCCGACATTCTCCGACGAGTTGAGGGTGGCGCCAGGTCAAGTACTTCGTGTCATTGACCCAGACCTCATCGTGAGGCTGACCAAGAGACTCGATAAGGAGGCTCGAATCTTTGCTGATCAAAGATGGAACGAGATTAATTAGTTTCTTACCAGGCGCATGATCCGGAATGGCAGCACAGCCGGTGACGGATGCCGTTAGGAGAACGCTGACGAGTAATCTGTTTGTTTTCTGCACGGTAGTGACTCAAGTAAGCCGATAAATCTCACCATAAATAATGTGGTTCTTTTTCACAATCAGACCAATCGGTCAGACGCACCGCTTTGAATCGAGATATGCTCGGCTGTGGTTGTTCGCTATCACTGATTCAGAGGGAATCTCATTATGGAAAAATCAATATCAATCGCCGTGATTAACGCGTTCGGCAAAATTGTTGCGACTGTACTCATTGGATGTTTCGCTGTCGGAATCACGGCGCTTGCGAATACAGTGATTGGGGAGTTGTTGTTGATCGGGATCGCTGGATGGATCGCTGCCAACGTTTTTGGGTTAGAGCTATCGAGTGTTAGGGAGGTAGCAGATATCCTGCGTAATGATCCACACTATATCGTCGAGCTAGGCTAGGATGCTTTGCGTAGAGAGCTCGGCCCGTCAAGAGAGGGCCTATACGAGCGCTATAGTTGGATTGCGCTGTGAATCTTAACGAGCGAATTAAATGGATTTCAGAGGATACACTTGAGATCCGCCTTGGTGATCCTGTCGCGATGGAAACATTGTCCTTTATTGAGGTGATCTCGCATTGGATTGATTTGGAAAAGCCAGAGTGGCTGATCGATCATGTTTACGCCTTTGGTATCTTGAGTCTGGTTGTTCGCCCGGCGCTGGTTGAGGAAGCAAGCTTGATTGATTCGTTAACCAACGCACTCAGTCGATCGCTTGCTGGGTCAGGCTCAACTGACTCACACGTCATCGAAATACCCGTCTGTTATGCCCCAGAGTTTGGGTTGGATCTTCAGTTGATTAGTCAGACAACAGAGTTATCGGTCGATGAAATTATCGAGTTACATTGTTCCAGAGACTATCGTGTCTTGGCGACTGGGTTTGTTCCTGGGTTTGGGTATCTTGGAGAAACTGATACCCGAATTCATTTACCTCGGCGAGATACCCCACGAACTCGAGTACCACCGGGCTCGGTCGCAATTGCCGAGAACCAAACGGTGATCTATCCCAGAGAAACGCCTGGCGGGTGGAATATTATCGGTCGGATGCCAGGATCGATTGTCTCCATCACCCGAGATTCAATTGATGCCACGTTCGCCATAGGTCGTTTGGTTCGATTTCAATCGATTTTAATGGACGAATTTCAAGAGATTGAGGCCTCAGATGATCCGGATTAATGAATCGAGCCCAATGCATACCATCCAAGACCTTGGTCGGTTTGGTTTTGCAAGCCAAGGGGTGGCGCACGCGGGTCCGATGGATAGCATCGCAGCCTGTTGGGCAAATTGGATTTTAGGTAATTCGGTTAACCGTCCCTTCATCGAGATTGGTGGTGGAGGGCTTGTGGCAGAATTTACTAAGCCAGCGAATGTCGCGATCGCTGGAGCCTGGGGTGATTTTACGCTCGATGGACAACCTTTAGTCGGCCCTGGCTGTTACCCTGTTAATGCTGGAGCAGTTCTTAATATTGGTCGTCTCAGTAGTGGCCTCTTTACGTATTTTGCGGTTGAGGGCGGGTTTGATATGGAGCCTTTTCTCGGCAGTGTTGCGACATGTCAGCGCGATGCTTTGGGTGGTGCTAATGGTTCTGGAAACGCGTTGGTAGCCGGTGACGAGCTATCTCATCATACAAACCAATTAAAGCCACAGCGATTAATTCCACGACGTTATCTTGACTCCTATAAAACGCCGTTGATCTGTGATCTGATCATGAGCAATTCTGATCACTTTGATTCAATCGCAATTGATAGCTTCTTCAATCAAAGCTATACGGTTACGAAAGAACAAAGCAGAATCGGTTATCGACTGGAAGGGCAAATCAGCATTTCTGCGAGGAGGTCGCGGTATTCGATTCCAATTCCGCTTGGTGGTGTTCAGATACCACCCGCTGGTCAACCGATCGTTCTAATGCGAGATCATGGGTCACTCGGTGGCTACCCGATGATTGGTACCTTGACTCGTAGATCGCTGAGTCTACTTGCGCAGAGGTTGGCGGGTGGAGTCATATCATTTAGACCGATCGAGCGGGACCAGGCGATAACTGAATTTTTAAAATATCAAGAATTTTTTGGTGACTTTCGATAGAAGAGTGTGTGAAGAGGGCGTCATGAAACTAAATGCAGATGTTGGTGAGAGTTTTGGTGTTTGGTCGATGGGGGACGATGCCACGTTGATGCCGCATATCGATATGGCCAATGTTGCATGTGGTGGCCATGCATCGGACCCGTTAACTATGCGTGCGACAGTGCAACTTGCGAAACAATGTGGGGTCATTGTTGGGGCGCATCCGAGTTATCCAGACCTCTTGGGATTTGGGCGGAGGCCACTTTCAATGCCTCACCATGAAGCAGCGTTGCATATGATTGCCCAAGTTGGTGCACTTCAGGCAATTGCCTCAGTAGAGGGTATTCAAGTTGACTACGTGAAGCCCCATGGTGCGCTTTACAACTGCATGATGGATGATCGCAGCTTGATGGCTGAGCTCATGACAACGTTGGCCCAATCGCAATTCAATATACCATTGATGATTCTTGGAACAGCCGATCATGAAGAGCACGCGGATATGGCTTCACGAATTGGTGTCAAGATTCTTTTTGAGGCCTTCGCTGATCGGCGATACACCCCTGAAGGGCGGCTTCAATCGCGTGCAATTGATGGTTCGGTGTATCACGAATCACAGCAAATTTTGGATCAAGCTGAGCGTATTATTGGCGATGGCTCGATTACCACGAGTGATGGCTCGATCATTCAAATTCCCGTCGATGCTCTGTGTGTTCATGGCGATAATGAGAAATCAATCAACACGGCTAAGGAATTTCGGAAATTCCTTTAGTTTATGTTGATGATGTCAACGGTAAACTTAAGAAGAGTGGTAAACGGTTGATTTACCAATATTCCAATTTCCGGCAAAAATGCTATTGGACAGTGAATCGGATTGAGAAAGGTGACGTGTCGGCTGTTGTATTAGTCATTGTCACTGCCTCAGATATCTTGACTCCAATATCGATTTCTCGACTCAATTCGTTGAATGTTTGTGGTGACGTAAAGGTTTGGATCGCCAAGATTGCATCTGAAGCCACGTCACTTGTAGAGAGGGCAGAGGCGGCAGATTCGCTAGTTACTAGATCGACTGTGACTGCATCTTCGGAAAATGTATAACTGTAGATAGCAGGAGTTAATTCAAAAAAGTTACCTATAGTATCTGCCACGTCAGGTGCAGTTCGTGCAGCCGCATAACAACTTATAGTCATTCCAGTCTCAATATAGCAGTAGGGTGTAGCACCGGAGCTGAGAACCAATTCACCCTGCACGGTGAAAGCGTTATCAACTAACACGACGCCATGCGTATAGGTTCCATAGGTAGGTATACTAAGCGCACTCCCAAAGCTCACTGAACCACCGCCAGCCAGTGACACTGAAATACCGCCAGATATCCGTCCATCATAAATTAACTGGCAATTTGACAGATCGTATACAGATGACGGCGTAGGTCTTGTCGGCGCCGCGGTACAGAGCCCGAATGCCAGTACACGCATCGAATGATTGGTTGGCGTTATCGCGCAGGCACTGGTGCCCAGACCGACTGTCGGCGAGCAAGCATTGGTAACTACTGGGTTCACTACCGAGACTGTGATGGCACTTGATAATGTATTGGCCCCGTCATCGAGAGTAAAACTTATCGAGGTCGACCCACTGAATCCAGTCGCTGGCGTATATGTTAGGCTCAAGCCATCTGAGGAAACAGCCACCGAGCCACTTCCAGCGCTAACAGAGCTTGCCGAAATGACTGCATTTGATTCCTGGTCTGTGACGTAGTCAGCTACTAAGTCAATCACC
>CACAXU010000026.1 GCA_902536515.1 uncultured Litorivicinus sp.
CACCTTGGCATCCCTTATGCACCTCTCATTCTAGATGTCAGGATGACGTCACTCCTGCGTCCCTTAGGACACTTCTGATTCCCTCAGGTGTCCTAGGAAGTTTTTGTTAACGGTTGAATTTGACCTCAGTCTTCTCTCGATTGAATCGAGATACTAGTTGATCTGATACAGAGCAACTGTGCCAGTCATTTCAAACGCAATCGCTAACAGTGGCTTACCAGTTGGGCTGTCTTTGGCTGCAATGAACTCCAAACCTTCTGGTGAGTTATGGTTAGCAGACGGCATCATATAATCGACCAAATGAGGATCTGAAGGGAGCGTTATATCGTAAGCAAAGATCGCATTATTACGCTCCATCCCGATGAATGCATAGGTACGATCACCGATTGTCCCTAATGCCAATGCTTCAGGCTCAGGCCCTTTATCATCTGATCGATCATCTCTTTCTTCTGCTCCACCGTTGGCGTTAAAAACGTCAGGGGAACGCTTTGAGATGATGTGTTCGAACGCATTTCCGCTATCAAATACCAGACGACCCTCTTCTGACCAAATCGAGAACGAACGGCCGCCGTAAGCATAGATCAGATCATGATCACCATCACCATCGGTATCACCCATGGTGGTGGTTGTTTTGAGCCTGCCTAAATGCTCTGGCTTCTGAAGCTCATCGGCATTTGGGAACATCGTTTTGTCGAGCGTGAGCTTCGCAACGCGTGTCTCTTCTGAAAAACCATCATAATCTTTCGCATCACCTTCGTTGGCTGTCACCAAGTAAGTCGCACCGTTGATTTCGTATGTTGCGATCGCATCAGGTTGATACATCATCAGCACAGGCCAGCGCTTCATATTGATGCCGCCATCTTTATTCGACATGTCGTGGCTCATGCGTGAAACGTTCTTAACGCCTAAACCAACGATATCTGCCACTTTTTTTGCATTGATATCAATCACTGCGACTGCGTTATTTTCCTGAAGAGTCACGTATGCAGTTGACCCGTCAGCTGAAAAAGCCACGTACTCAGGTTCAGCGTCGGCAGCGAAGCTTTGACCTGGCTTTGCGATGCGAGCGCCAGCTGGAACATTAAAATCAGTGAGACCGATTTGCGTCACAGTTGCGTTTGAAGGACCAGACGCTAGGTCGATGAGTGTGAATCCGCCCTCTGGGTCGACGCTGTAGTCGTCGGATGGTTCGCCTTCATTTGCAGTCAGCAGATAGCGACCATCTGGGGAGAACGCAACATTATCAGGCAATGCACCTGTTTCAAACGTCGCAAGCAATGAGCCTTTGCTATCAAACAGCTTCACCATTCCGGCAGCATCAGCAGGCTTCACCTTAATCGATGCTGCAATAAGATCTCCATGCACAGCCACTGCAGTGACATCACCACCATCGAGATCAAACGGAGTTGTTAACGACGGCGCTGACGGTGTAGCAATTGAGATGCGCTCGATGGTGCCGGTTTCAGAGGCTGTGACCATGAGTGACTGTGAGGCAGCATGGTAGCGAAGCATCTCAGCGTAGCCTTCACCTTGGCCTATTTGAATTTCACCGATTTGTTTCATTTCAAGCGCGGAAGCCGGAAGTGACGCAAGTAAAGCGAAGCTGCAAGCAACCGTGGTTAAACGAACGCGATTTGAGAAAGGCATAGATCACTCCTGAAGATAAAAACCTCAGAGTAAGTTTTGAAAATGACAAATCAGTGAAATTTTTATGAACCTTTAGTTAACGCAAATCGCTGTTTTGGGCACACCTTGGCATCGCTTATGCATCTCTCATTTCAGATGTCAGAAAGACGTCGGACTCCTGCTACCCTAGGACACTTCTGATTCCCTCAGGTGTCCTAGGGGTCTTTTTTCACAAATCAGTCTTCATAGACCTTTTTGCAATCGGAACGATAGCAATAGATGATATCGAGGTTGGTGGTCATGAAGTAAACCATCCCATCATCGGTAACAGCTGTCCCGCCTGCCTTATCCCCACCTATTGAACTTGTCGAAACAGCATGAGCTTTAGGAGGAAAGTCCGCCTGAACTCCAACCAGCATCAAAAGACACCCTGCGATCACTGTCAAAACAGTCTTCGTATAACGATCCATATTTCACCTATTTATCGATATTTATCAATGGTTTATTAACAAAAAGAGCTTGCAATTTAGCCCTGATATTGCTATAATATTACTGAAAATCGCCCTATCTGTTCAGATTGGATAACGATCGTTCAACTCATCTCAAATCCCTTTTTGAACAGGACGATTCACCATGTCGAAGACAAACCAATCCATCGTATTAGATTCCTCAGAGACTGCTCAGGTACTTGAGCTCCAAGACCTACTGAACAAAGACGGTATGGATAGATCAATCTCTCAGGTCGTTGAGTATGCACTCAGGGTCGCTATGGCTAACGCTAAAGCACCACCTAATGCGGACTTCAGGGAGAAAGGAGCTCCCTTTGGTGACCCCTTTGAAAGGACTATTTAAGTAATACAGAAAGGATTAACTACAAGGGCTATAGGGTTGCTTAAGTGTGTCTTAAGTGACTACTTAGGCTACCCTCCGCCCTATGCAGACCACATCTCTTCAAAGGGAACTTCAAAGGCTGTCTGATGACATTGAAGTCCCCAATCACGAGGAAAGGGATCACCACAGATTTCCTGAACATCTCGTTGTCGATGATGCCGACTTTGATGCTCTTGTTGAGGTGCTCTGGGAAGCCTCTAGGCCGCCTCAAGACTCCGTAGCAGAAACTCATCGTGACTACCTTCGCTCTATCCTTTTAAACCTTGCTAGAGGCGCTCTCACGAGGCAGTGGACGATTTTTTCAGGTAACAACAATGCTTTCTCTGAAGGTGGTCTAATGCATACCCTAGGGTTCACCAGTAGGAGGCGTGTACAGTCTATTCTAGAGCTCCTAGAGAGCCGTGGTGAGCTTCTGAAGGTCACCGGTAAGAAATACCAGAAGCATGGACAGGCGAACCTCTACTGGGCCACTGAGAAGCTCAGAGAAAGGCTGATCTGGGTTGGTCTTCAAACGATGTCTCCATCCTCCTTTTCCATGCCTTTTCTCCGTATCAACGATCCTGAAGAATCAGCGAAGAACTTTGTCTGGCCTACGGATCATGAAGACTACCTAGATATGCAGACCATCAATGATTTTGCCAAAGATCAGGATTGGGCCATGAAGTCTGCAATTCAGCTCGTTTTCAAACATGATCCCTTTAGGGCAGGTCGATTACATACGCCTTTTCAAAATCTACCATCACGTCACTACAAGATAAGAATCAATACTCAGATCAATGGGGAACCCATTTGTGAAGTGGACTTTAATGCGAATCATCTGCGGATGCTCCTAGCAACCAATCAACGTGATGTCGTTGGCAGCGATGATGCTTACGCCGCCATTGCTGACAAAGCAAACGTAGAGCGCAATTCAGTCAAAGGCTTCTTCACCGTCGCAATGAACTGTCCAAGCTTTGAAAAGGCCCATCACGCCGCTAGAGAAACTTCCTACAGAGTCCCTTATGAGGACTGCAAAGCCATCTACAGCGCATTTGAGGCGATCTATCCGGGTATCCAGTTATTCAGCGAAGGGATCAACTTCGGCGTGATAGCACAGAATCTTGAGGGTCGTATCCTGCGGAAAGTCATGCTCAGAGGTATTCAAGAGAACATCTTCGCCCTGCCCATCCATGATGCAGTTGCAGTCGAGCTAGATCACATGGGTTGGGCTTGTGATGCCATGAGAGAGGCTTGGGAAGCAGGGATTGAAAGGATTCATAAGGGTGCCAAGGCAATGGTTAGCACTGCCCACGGATAACCTCCGCAAAAGTTTCAAGGAACTCCGTGACAATTTTGAGCTATACAGATCAAGAACGATGAGAAGAATTTCTTTTAGCGCTACAGGTGATGATTGGAAAGAAAAATTGATCCTCTCGATTCCCTTGCGCTCAGACGATGCTAAACAGTTATTTATTTAGAAGTTCAAGCGAAACCCTCTGAATATGTACTTATCGGGTACTCTCTTTGCGGGCATCCAGACCTTGTCTGTCGCTCGGTCTCGCTCATAAATAGTTTTTTCCTTCTCCAGAGCCCACCAAGTCACCGGGACACCGCTCGCGACATAAGAATCATAAACATCTCTTGCAAATAAACCGCAGTCTTCTCGATTCCTTGGTCCTTCCGTTTTTCCATCTACATAGCCAATACAGCCCGTTTCCGAAAGGATGACAGGAACTTTATTTTCATTCGCCCACTTAGTGAGTCTCGCAGCATCTTTTTTTACAGCTTTCGTTACTGCCTCCGTATGCGGATTGCCTACAAATCCACTCCTATATTTTGCTTGCTGAAGGAATTTATCTGGTTCGTAATTGTGAAATCCATAGACGATATCCTCATAGGGAATGGGCTTAACCAAATTATTAACGGATGAATGTCTGTAACGTGTTTTTTTTCGATTAGCGAAAAGAGATTTGCCGATTCCCTCTAATATAATCACTCGATCTGGACTTATTGCTCTTATTGCTTCAACAGCGTTTGAGGCAATTTTTAACCACTTATCTCTCTTTGACGAGGACGGCGCTGGGAGTTCGAACTCAGGTTCGTTAAGCAAATTGAAACTCAGTCGATCCCGTTCAATGTGCTTAAAGCTCTCTGCTAAAAACGTCCATGCCTCTGCAAACGCTTGTTGTGTTGCCTCTTCCTCTTCCAAGCTCGTTTGTAATTTAGAGGTATTCTTACCGCTTATTTTCTGCTGATCATATGCCTTCAATGATAAGACCACGTGAAGACTTGTTTCCTCTAACACAGCCTTCGTGAAAGCTACAATGCGTTCTTTGGTGAGCCCTTTGAACCCTTTTCTACAGTACCCTTCAATGATCCAGTCGGCACAAACAATCAAGACAACATGGGAAAAGCCATAGGTTTCCAGCGGAGAAAGATGCAGAACCAGTTTTTCAGCAGTCCTAACCTCTGATGCTCCTGACCACAGGGCCATCGAGTTAATGCCAACACCGGTCAGCCCTTTTATAGGCATAGGCTTCTCTACCTGAACAGGGCCTGCCTTACCAGAGTTCCAATTAACAGCAAAACCATACTGCGCGATAGAGAAAAAACACAAAAAGAAAAACACATTCTTCTGCCAAGTCATTCTTCGCATTAAAGATGCCTCAATCCGTCAAACTAAGAGTCAGATTAGGATTATCGAACTTACAACGTTTTGCAAACCTATGCTGGTGATATTGATTACGAAAAAGTGATCTAAGGGCCCCCGGTGGGTTGCTTAGGGGTGGCCTCTATCTATTGCTACACATTTGCTACAAAAAACTGTTTTGCTACAGATTGCTACATGGATCAGATAAGTCTAATATCAGTAAATACGTAGTATTTAGAGATTTATTTGATGACAACAAGGGACTCATAATCCCTTGGTCGCAGGTTCGAGTCCTGCTGGGCCCACCATTTCTAGCCTGGTTAGTTTTTTGTGTCACACCGCAGCCACACAAAAAACTCAAAAATGGCAACTTTCCGCAGACAAAATAACCTTTGGTAAATTCAAGTGCATATCAGCCACATCACGTCACCAAACCACCTTGTAGGTGCATTCTGCCCCTGTGACACCCTCTGGGCAAACCCCGCCGTCTACGCCGTAAATCCACAAAATCAAAGAGTCGAACCCAAGTAATACGACTAGGAACCCTATAACGATTATCCAAACTGCCACCATACGCATCGTGATACTCCTCAATTTGTGCCATCAGTCGCTTCAATGTGCTTTAGCTGCCAATGCCTAAATTCTTACTTAAGCGAATTAAAGGCTATGGAGCATCTAGCGTTTGTAAGTAATTGCCCCTATGTCCAAAAAATTTTTTTGATTTAATATTGCGTTTACTTGCTTCCGCTCAAATCAACCACCATCTCAATATTAATTAGTGGTTTCTAGCTGCAGTATGTCAATTCGGTCTCTCGCAGCTCCGTATCGAATCTCATCGTGATAAACAAGCTGGGTCGGTAATTCAACAACTCAATCAGCGTCAAAAGGTCGTTTAGTCGATGACTTAACAACGAGGCCTCAGTCGTCACACTTGTGCAAAAGCCTTTATCTCAGAATTCTTCGTTGGATTCGGTCTAACCAACGACTGACATAACTATTGTAAATACGCACTCAAGATGAAGTTTTACTCGACCACTGCCGCTTTGTGTAATCGTTTCCCGTGTCAGTAGGGCGTCTTTGACATCGCCCAGGTTGACGCTCTCCGTTAATCAGAAGCTCTCAAAAGCTGACATCAAAAGTTCCATTACCTTTTTTTTCTTGAAATGATTTGATCAAAACTCTGCTCTTCTTCATTGATCTCTTTAGCCAAGTCCCACATCCCTGACCGTCTAGATTCATAAAGGGCAACATGCTTAATGAGCTTTTGTTCTTCAGGAGTGACTTCACCGCCTGTTAAGTCACGTTCTTTAATCAGGCTTTCTAGTTGCTCTCTTTTCTGTGTGTAAAGAAGACGATTTTTTTCAAGCCAAGCAGTTTCCTTTTCAGCAACTTCACGCAGTTGTTGAATCAGAGATTGTTTGTTCTTGATTTTTTTGTCCGTCATGTGAACAGTTTGCCAAGGCATCTTCACAAAATCACCCTTTCAAACCTAAGCGGTACCAGTAATAACTGCAATTGACGTGAAGTGAATGCCTGTATCGACTTTATTGAAGAGTTGCGTTCAACTATCGCCAAGGATGTGTCAATTAGATTTCAACGATGGAAAATTAGACTTCAATAGGTTGGCGATGAATAGTTATATCCTTCCTATTGAAGCGCGCTTAACCGTCTGAATTTCTGAGTAAAGATTTTTAGTATGATGAAAATATTGTTATGCATCAATGATATACGACCAAAAAAAAGTGGACTTCATTTTCTTGATCGATGAAACTAACGAAGTCAACAGAGCCGGAGACGGAACGTTGGCGCAAGGCTTTGGTTCAGTTATGCGACGGTTCTAAGGTCTTTGGTTAAAAGGTGAAACAGGCCTGCGATAGCAGACTCAAGGTTACTTTGGCAATAGACGTCTATTGCGGCTAAAGGCGGGAAATCAGATTGAACGAAAGCCGGAAAAGGACTGGGTAAAACCAGTCCTTTTTTTTGCTCGCTATGCGGAGTCTACTTTTTGGAAAACCCCTTTTGCAAATGTGGGCCGATACTACAAATATTTTGAAGCCTGTTTATACGGCCCCGGTACCTGATCGATACGTGGCCTCTTTGGATACAATGAATCTCCAGAAGATTCGCAAAAACTTTCGAGCTATATTCACAAAGCTAGCACACTTTCCTCTACTTTGTTTCCCAAGCGTTTGTCTAACCAAGACCTCTTTGCATTGATAGGTCGGCCTTTTTAAGTAACTCTCGCTGGCAACTTTCAGCGCCTTCTATAAATTCCCAAGTGGCCTCGAGCATTGGAAGGACCACAAGACCAACAGAGAAGTCAGGCAGGTCCCTTAGTCGGATTTCCACGACCACATCCTGCCACGCGATGCGAACCGAATTATCAATGGACACACACCCCGGAAATGCCTGGATCAGTCCCCTGTGATAATCCGCCTCTGTCGACTGAACTACACGTGTAATTGTAGGCGCCCAATGTTCAAACACTATCTAGTCACTCTTCAACTAAATACTCAAAAGAGTTGTCAGGTTTGCTAACTGGCATAACGGATTAACACTAGGATCGCCAGACCAAGAATCGAAAAGAGTGTCAACGAAGTGCCGCCGACCCTGAGTACCACGTTGTGCTTCAGAAAACCGAAGCAGTATCCATGCATCAACCGAGCTATTACGAATACTGTACCGTAGCTATGGAGAGCATTGTCTTTAAGGCCACCCATCTCAGCGACTAGCATCAGGATCAGAAAGATTGGCGCGTATTCGATTAAATTACCGTGAGCCCGTATCGCCCTTGCAAGACCCTCCTCACCGTTATTGCCAAAGGCGAACCACTTGAACGCAGGCATTCCTCGTAATGCGATCACCCTAAATGACAAGATCACTAGCAAGAGTGCTAGGACAGATGTATAAGTGCCGGTAATCATCGTCACCTCCTGTTACCTTCAGTTTTTTACACAGTCGCAACATCAGACTATTTTGCACAACATGCGGGCGTCACAGGCCGATTGTTATGAACTCTATTTGAAGAGTAACGAACCGGCTGAACATTTGTCGTAAGCTTTTAGTCGCAATCAAATGTTGTTGCGCATCAATTACCTTCGACCACAAAAAGATAGACATCGCCCTCTCTATGACCAACTATCGCAATGTCGACGAAGCCGGAGACGCTACGGCGACTTAATTCTTTCGATCAGTCATACGACGGTTCAAGGATCATTAGTGAAGGGTAAAGAAAAACTGGGAAAGCAGTCTTGAGGACCCTAAGAATAAAAAGAAGCTAAAGACGTCAGAGAACAAGTTGAAAGGAAGCTAAAAAAGGACTGGGTTGATCCAGTCCTTTTTTTTTCCTGCACCTCGAATACGACGCTGCCAGAAACTGGGGCTATGACTCCAAGGTGCGGCGACAATTCCTCCGATAGATGTCGAGAATTATCAAGCAATGCGATCATCTGGAGCATCGCAGTCTGCATATCTTCTTCGCTTTCCTAGAGCCCATAAGCAACATAACTTTGCTCACCGGTCTTAGCTAAGACATACCTCAACATACCGTCCCATTTATCGGTGGCTTTGAAAATTCTCTCAAACTCCTCCCGCTGCCCTGGTTTTACTCTAAAGCGGACAACATTTGTGTATTTAGACGTATTTACTCTCCTCCAAAGGAACGTAATTAGCCGATGGCACCGCTAGGCGTTTGCCGGCTTGTACGCTCCCATAACAGCCGAAGCGGATTGCATCCAATCCATTTGATCAGCGGCCGAGAACACTTCATCGACAGTGATGTCAGTGACCGAACCAGAGGCGCCAGCGACGATCATCAATGCACCACCGGCTTCGGCTGTCCCTGACACCACCATGAATAGTTTCCCACCAAGCGTCATGTACAAGCTTTCTAGGCTCATGTTAAGAGCTGAAAGTATCTCCCCAATCGCATCTTCTCTATTATGGGGATTGTTCGCCATGCCGGCGAATGCTGCGTCTGTATACGTAGCGGTTACCATAAAATGAGCCATAAGCTTCTCCTTCTTGGTTTTTAATACCTCGTTATGTTTAATCGTGGTTTTTAATGACACGAATATCAGGCTACGCTTTTTCCTCCGTAAAAGCACTCTCATGCAAATCTGAGCTGATACTATAAATGCATTAAGACTGTTTAGACGCCCCTGAAGAGTAAAACAGTGTCCAGAGCATCCTCGATAATCTGATGGCTAAGAATTTTTGTCTGGGTTACTACTACCGACAATTAAAGTTAAAACTTAGTATCCAAGCGTTTTTTAGTGGATGGATCAATGCCGAACTTTTGCATCAAAGATTCCTCAGTCCAGATCACGAAGAGATTTAGAAGTAATCCATTTGCGTCCAAAATTAATGAATTACCAGATGCAGGTTTTCCATCGACAGTACACAAACTTGCTAATTTCAACGTGTAGATGTGTCCCGTCTCATCTTGGAAATCTTCCTCGACCCCTGATCGGAAACCATAGTTTTCGGCAAGCGCCGCATCGACTTTTTCTCCAAATTCGGAACAGGCGTTAACGCCCGGAATACCGATATCAGCGAGAGCACTGACGACATATACCGCTTCGGTACCATTAACGGATACCGTTTGAATCTCATAATTGGCGAAATTACTATTCTTAATAGGTGGGTTAACTCTGTAACGATACCACTTAACGTCCGCACCGTAGTTAACCTTTAGCAACTCTGTCAAAGTGGCGCCTGCCATGCCAATAATCGGCCGTTGCTCCTTGAACTCCTTTTTATTTGATGCCTTATAAATCTTGGGATCGTCTAATAGCCTAACCCCAAACAGACGAGTTTTTTTCTCAAAATTTGCAACGATCGCTTTGTTGTATTCACCCATTAGATCAGCTTGACGGACTTGTTCCATTTCCTCGCCTCCCAGAGGAAGCGATTCTCCAGTCGCGAGGTCTTGATAGCTGATGAGGGTGTATGGAGAACCGGGTTGGTCACTGCGCTCGCCATCGATGTTGAAGAACTGGCGACTCGTACTCTGGTTCCCATGAAAGCTTAGGCCCAATTGTTCGACTATAATGGCTTCACCCCTCGACGAATTGCGCTTTGAAGCAAAAGCTAGAGTCTCGTTCTTGCTAGCCCAAGCCAGAGGATATTCTGCTATTAAATTGCACGCCTTATTCTCTGTGGTTGACAACATTGAGCCGCGTCCGTCCGGACTGAGCCTAATAGTACGCAATGCCTTCCCACAATTCACTCGTTCCCTGTATATCGGTTTAGTCCCCTCCAACACAATCTCTTTATCCTCAAAGTCCACATAACTTTGCGGTGTATATGAGCCTAAGGGATACCCGGACCGAAGAATTTGTTCATTATCAATCAGAAACTTGATTTCAGCGTGAAGTTCATCGACGTTGGTTACACTGAAAGCATTCTTGACGTCATCATTTTCGCTATGCGTCCGATCGCTTTGGTCATCATCTGTATACCGAGAAGTTTCGTTGGTGCCTGGAGACTGATTACCAAGGGTCTGTTCATCCTGCTTTGTAATTTCGCCGGTTGGCAGGCCTAGACCTTTCTGTAAAAACGACATAGCACTCGATGCCAATTTTTGTTCAACCTGCGATAGTATTTTCGGAGCCTGCTGTCCATTCTTTTTATCTTTCAGAAGCCCTGTAGCCGACTCCATTGGATCGATAACTTTACTGTCACTTATGGGCTTTTCCGGTTCCGAAGGGTTTGGATCCGTTCGCACATCTTGTTCAACGGATTCGGTTGCAATATTTGCGGCTAAAGCCTTTAAGGCCTGAGTTGTTTTCGGGTCTGCTTCCGTTTTTGTCTCACTTAATTGCAGGCCTTTATTGCCGTCTTCGGATAATCGTTTGACTTCTTCCAATTCTCGCTCGAGAGAAGCAATTCTTTCTGCGTCGGAGGCACTGGCATTGCCTTTCCGTTCAGCCTCTTCTCTCCGGCGTTTTTGTTCTTCAAGCAAAGCGGCCTCAAGAATCTCTATTTTGCTCGATTTCTCATCTAACGCAGTCTGCTGTTCTCTAATAGTGTTCTTTAAATCCTTTTCTTGAGCGACAAGTTTTTCGGCATCAAGATTGGAACCTGACGATCCCGATTGAGCTAGTTCAAGGCTGTTAGTAAGTTCGTTAATTCGTGAAGAAAGGATTCGATTTCTTGCGTACAGGGAAGCTAATCGTTCTTTATCACTAGATTTGTTCAAAGCTGAATGAACACTCTCGCTTCTAGCCAATTTCAAAGAGCATTTATGCGTATAGTCACGTTCGCCTTCAGTGCCAACTAACCCCGATTTCAAATGCTCGATTACTGATTTGTTCCCAGATGAACTAAGTTCGATTGGCCAACCCTTGGCTTTATTGGACTTAAAGCCTTGCCCAGAAATCAGAAGTTCAGTTTCAGTCAAGCGCCCTTGAAGTATCCGCTCACCTACATAGTTTTTTGACCGATTACGCCAGAAACTACTCGCCTGAACACCGTACGGGGTTGCGATGGCATAGAGATCGTCGCCGAACGAAGGCGACCCTTTTGCATTTCTTTCACACTCAAATCTCAGATGCAAAAATTCATAACCGCCAACGCCATACCCTTCTGAATAACCTATCGTTGGCGAAACAAGCAACAACACAGCTAACGTTGTCTCAATTGGCTTTTTTAGAGTTGAAGCGGTACCCACGTTTAAAGTCACCTACTTTCTAATCAGGCAAAATAATCTCCAAAGTCATAGAGTTCACTATTAAAGGGAGGTTGGCAATCCTCAGCAGGTAATACTGATCAGATAAAAGTGATCTACCCCTCCCCGATAGGGCGCTTAAGGGGGACCTATGTCTGTTGCTAAACATTTGCCACAGATTGCTACAATGAAATAACTGTAAAAATCAATAAGAACGTGGTGGTCGGGGATTTATTTGATAATAACAAGGGACTAATAATCTCCGTTCGCAGATTCGGGTTATGAAGGCAACCGACTGCTTTCGTTAGTAAGGGCGGTAATTGTAACCATATGAACGATTTGACGACCTCATGAATTCGTAGAGGTTCATCATATTATATATAGATAGATCCGTCCCTCCGATCAGGAGCGCTCGACAGAATCTATAAACCGAAACCCTGAATTCCAGTCACATACACACCCGTCCCCACCAGAATGCTGAGCAAAGGATGCCTAAGGTAAGTATGTAACGTGACCACCATTAACAAAGCGAGCGCTAATAATCCAGCTCGATCAACAGACTCAATCTTAAGACTCATCAGTCCAAAGCACACCAGAACCACCATAATCATCGGCGGTAACGACTTCCCAAAACGATCTAAAATGGTATGACCCTTCACCTGCGCAAGCGCTACAAACGGGAGCGCTCGGGTGATGAAAGTGGCAATGCCCATCACAACAAAAAAAACGAAAAGCTGAGCGTTATCCATGCTCTCCTCCAGTACAGACGCGAACGAAGAGCGTCACTAAACACATCCCAATCGCAACGAGTAGAAATTGATTTGGAATGAGAAGATATGCTAGGACCGACGCGCTCAGTGCGACTGCTAGCAGCCAACGCTCATCCATTGTGCGAACTTGCTCGATCAATAGCACCAGAAATAGTGCAACCAAGGCAAACTCAAATCCGCGCGAATCAAACGCATACAGCGACTGCAGACTCGCGCCTAAGGCACATCCAATCACCCAATACGATTGATTCAGTCCGGTCAGGAAAACATAGTAACGGACGGTACCAGGAGACTGAGGTGGCCTTGCTGTAATCAGTGAATAAGTCTCATCAGTCAGGCCAAAAATGAGGTACCAACGTGAGAGTCCGTGTGCTGGGTAGCGACTCATTACCGAGAGCCCATAAAAAATATGACGTGAATTTAAAACGAGAGTTGAAATAAACGCTTCTGCATAAGAAGCACCAGCTGCCAACAAGCCAACAGCCATGAATTGTGCGGAACCAGCATAAATCAACAGACCGGCTAGCGGCGCGAAAATCCAATGGTATCCCAGACTTTGAAACAACACTCCGAAGGCCATCCCGAGTGGAATGTAGCCGAACATGACTGGCGCTGAATCT
>CACAXU010000027.1 GCA_902536515.1 uncultured Litorivicinus sp.
AGACATTCAAGAAGCAATTACTTACTCATTTGTTGATCCGGCGATACAGGCGATGCTTGGTGATGGTATTGAAGGTGTTCGACTCGCTAATCCGATCGCATCGAACCTTGCCGAAATGCGTCGTTCACTACTTCCAGGCTTGGTTGAAGCCGTTCGCTACAACGTCAACCGCCAAGCGTCTCGCGTTCGCTTGTTCGAAACAGGGCAGTGCTTCGTGTCGCGAGGCGATGAACTCGACCAATCCGAACGGATTGGTATAGCCATCTATGGACAGAGTGATCCGTTGCATTTTAGCGGTGATCGTGCGGTCGACTTTTTTGACCTCAAAGGTGTGGTTGATGGACTTGGTATGATCAATGGTGGTGGGAAATTGAACTGGGCGCTGTCAGAGCATCCAGCGTTAGCTCCAGGCCAGACAGCAAGCGTTAGTTTGAGGGGTGAAGTCCTTGGTGTCGTTGGTCGACTGCATCCCAAGTTGGCGCGAGAGTTCGATTTGCCAAAACCCTTGTTCTTGGCCGATTTGGCCCTCTCTTCTTTTTTATGTGGGCAAGTTACTGCTTTTAAAGAAATTTCGCGGTACCCTAAGGTGTTACGTGATTTAGCGATTATCGTTGATGATGGCATTGCGTGGCAGCAGATTGTTGATGCGGTAACAGGTCTTTCAGACGCACGCATCCAATCGCTTGAGTTATTTGATGTGTATCGCGGAACGGGGGTTCCTGAGGGGCGTCAGAGTCTTGCACTCTCACTGAGTTTGCAAGATCCAGAGAAGACACTGGATGATCCGGCGATTCAAGGATTAGTTGACCAAGTTGTTCAGGTACTCCATGAACAAACTGGTGCAGAGTTAAGAGGATAACCACTGTGGCGGCACTGACAAAAGCAGATTTGTCTGAACATCTTAACGATGTTGTAGGATTGAATAAGCGCGAAGCCAAGGAAATGGTCGAAATCCTATTCGATCAACTGAGCGAATCTTTAATTTCGGGCGATCCGGTCCGTCTGTCAGGATTTGGTAACTTTGAACTAAGAGATAAAAACGAGCGTCCTGGCCGTAATCCAAAAACGGGTGAAGAAGTCCCAGTTAGCGCGCGTCGCGTTGTGACATTTCGCGCGGGGCAAAAGCTTCGTTCTCAAGTCGAGTTGTATCATCCACTGGACGACGAGTGAGCACCGTGGATCTCTTCGATGATGATTTGCCCCAGATCCCTGATCGGGTGTATTTCACGATAGGAGAGGCCAGTCGCTTATGTGGTGTAAAACCACATGTTCTCAGATATTGGGAACAAGAATTCGAGCAACTCCAGCCAGACAAGCGTCGCGGTAACCGCCGGTATTATCGTTATCAGGATCTGATAATGATTCGTCGAATCAGAGCACTGGTGCACCAACAGGGATTCACGCTATCCGGTGCGAAGTTACGGATTCAAGAAGAAGATGAAGCGCGCGTCGAAGCAACTCAAGATGATTCTAAAGGGATGGCGCTTCGCGAAGTAGTCCGAGAGCTTGAGCAAGTTCGTCGGTTGCTGTCTGATTAGGACGCTGTATACTGATTTGCTAGCGGGGCGTAGCGCAGCCTGGTAGCGCACTTGCATGGGGTGCAAGGGGTCGCAGGTTCAAATCCTGCCGTCCCGACCAAGGCGGAACCGTCGATGTCTCAAATAGCGTTCACCAGCCTTGAACACAAAATACCGCCGCCAGTGATCGTTGGTATTAGTGGTCTACTTAACTGGTTCGTGACTCGTTGGACATATGATTTATTTCCGCCACCATGGCTGTTGATCGGCGCTTTGGTTATTGTTTCAGGTTTGGTCGGCTTGGCGGGGGTATTGAGGTGTCAACGTTGTCAGACGACTATTCATTCTTGTAATCTGAAGAAACTACTTTACTAGTGACTTAAGGTTTCTTCCGACTGTCCAAAAATCCAATGTATCCCTCGTTGTTGTTGCTTCTTCTCGCTCATTACCTCTACCAACTAACCTGGTTGAGTCCGTTCATTTTTGTCCTTTTATATTGTTGTTTAACAGGCTTTTAGATCCTTCTAGAAGAACCTATCTTGTTTGAAAAGTTTGGTGATCAATACGCGCAATATGCATCTTTCGTTCGTCGTTGGCTGTACTTAGCAATAGAACATCATGAGATTGTCATCGATTCGTCATTGACATTGCCTGAGAACGTGCGACGCTGTATATGCTCGAATGCTTAGCATGTGTCCGCCTTACCGCAACACTGACTGGCATTTTAAGTGAAACGCGCGGAGATTCGGGCATCTGCGCAGTTGCGAAGGAAAACGCATGCAAACTGGTAAAGTAAAATGGTTTAACGAAACCAAGGGTTTCGGTTTTATTGTTCCTGATGCAGGTGGTGACGATGCGTTCGTGCACGTCACAGCCGTGAAGGAAAATGGAATCGAGAGGTTAGAAGACAACCAACGCGTCGAATTTGACTTGGCAGAAGGCCGCAACGGCAAAATGTCAGTCAAGACGTTGAAGTTGATAGACTAATCGGCTCCTGATTAGCTGTCGGGCACCTAGGTGCCCGTCGCTCCTGCGGTTTGTCCGTCTCCAGTATACTGAGCGTAACGGTTTCTTCGACCGAAGGTAAAAGGTTCGTGGTTATGGTAGCCTGCGATTAAAGGTGTTTTGCTTAATCAGTGTGCTTGATCAAATGTTATTTCCAGTGGTGACTTGAATTGTGGTAAGTGCATTTCCAGCAACGACTTTGCTTTGACGACCTCACCTATTTCCACTGCCTCTTCTGGTGAAGCATGAATCAAACGGATTAGCTTCCGCGGCTGATAGACGCCATTCCCCAGTAATGCAAGATCAATCGGACCATGTTTGTGACCAGTCTGTCCTAAAACAGGTTCCATTGCTGAATCGCCACTGAAGTACACTATGAACCCGCGATACTCGAACCAAAATACCGCGCACAGCGATGTATTGGCATCAAATAAACCGTATCTTGAGTAATGGATGACAGGTCGCGAGGCCTGTTTCACCCCGTAATTCCAAAAATCTTTGAGATAGCCTGTCGCGGGGGACTTCCCGGCAGGTTGCAGAATCGTTGGCGTTTGGGCAAGGTAAGGGTAAAGGCTGCTTTGGTCTGTGTTGAATTGTTTACTGATGCACATTATGGCTAATTGGCAACTCGATCTGACACTATTGAAGCCTCTTGATTTTTGTCGAGTACAAAGACTAAATATGATTAAAATATTGGTCATCTTCGTTCATTAAATTGTCAGCATCGTTTGACCCAAACTAGATGCTCTCGGTGAGCTACTTGTTCACCACGGAATTGATACGCACAGAGCGCTCCATCATCCAAAGCAACGCTGTAATCCAAACAGACGGCGTGTGGATGTTGGATTCTTGGTGTCCCACGCATCCAGTAATGACCAAAGAAGCAGAGAGGTCCTGCATAATTCGGTGATCCATTGGGTATTGGTAGATCTGGGATAATGTGTCGCTGGCTGTCGTCGATAACTGCCGCTTCACGAAAGGTTGTTTGTTCGGGCGCCCACCAATTGACTCGAATCCGTCGACGCTTGATACCGTAGTAATCTCTAAATGAGATGTCATCAGGCAGTCGCGCCTCGAGACCATTAAGAAGCGTTTCACGCGCCTCCCAGTGCTTGGACCCTGGTATACCGGTCTGTTCGTAGAAAGATCGGTTGATCGGGCTCTGTGTCTCTGTGAGAAGTGACGAGAGGTCGGATTGTGCCTCGATATCCCAGCATGCGTGGACCGCGCATACCTGTCCGTTGTCGAACCATAAAGGAAGTGTTGTGAACCAATCGAGTGTTTCTCGATAGCCATTGGCATCATTTGCGTAGGCATCGAGAAAACCCTTGTGTTGGCGGATATGATTTTCGGTGCGACTTCGGACGTATTGACCTGGCTCATCGATGCGCTCTGTCACAAAGCCAACAGCATTGAATTCATGATTGCCAGTCAGACAGACTGCACGTCCGATCTCGCATAGCTCTCGGACAATCTCGACCGTCTCTTTTTGTTCGGGGCCGCGATCAATCAGATCCCCGAGGAAAACTAGTTGACCGTCCCCTTCAGTCCAGCCACCCGACGCAGAGCGCGTGTAGCCGAGTCTAGCGAGTAGTTGCCTGAGCTCAGATGCATATCCATGAATATCGCCAATGAAGTTAATCAACATCTATACATGCTACGTCAACTAGAGTTGCCGTGTCCCGTAATATTGGCCGACAGCAACCATGAGAACTCCAACCAGAAACATCGAGCCTAGGACTTTAAACACGCCAGTTCGCATTTTTTGCTTCGACAAAACGGGGGATTGAAGAGCCTAATCGGAAGACCACAGACTGCGAGTGCGCAGACAATATTTCTGAGACCGAACATTAAATCAAACATGCGTTATTCCACTGAATGTACTTTTGGCCGCAACACAAGCCCAATGATCAAAGCAACAACCGCCATTGCACCCAGAGCACTGACGATCAATTGCCACAGCGGCCATTGACGCATCTCTTCAGGGAGCTGTTTGGCTACAGTCTCAGGAAGGATCGTCGTCACAGTCTCAGCGACAGAGCGGCTGGCATCACTATTGGTAAGTGTTGAATTGGCTTGTTGTGCTGTAATTGTGGATGCAACTTGACCGACTCCCTTGGAGATTTCACTACCGATTTCCATTGCTGGGCGTGCTTCTAGCACTTCGAATGCCCGCTGCACCTGCCGCTCATATAATGCATCGAAACTTTGTACAGTTAGGATTGAGCGTCCAACTGGAGGACTATCGATTTGCATCGCAAGGGATTGCCCTTCAGATCTCAATGGATCCGAGTTGGCACCAAACATAACGAAATACTGACGGGTGTCTGTATCGATTCTATTCCCTTTTCGAGTGATCGATGCACTGAGACCAAGTGTCTGATCGGTACTGATTGTCGGCGGTAACTCGGCAAGATCGAGTCGAACATCAGAATCGATCAAAATCCGATCACTTGGGCCAAATTGCTCCGTGAGCGCGTAGCGGCCAGGTGTGGGATTGGACCAAATCAGTGTTTGGTAACCTGCTCCGCTATAGTAGCTCAGGTTATCGTCTTGTTGGTTCGCGCTGATGGTTTGCTCGTTTGAACGAAGCGCAATTCGTTTTTCGCTACCAAGCCGAATGAGCCGAACCTGACGGACGTCTGAATCAAGTTGAATTTCTTGGTTACGAATTGGTAACTGTTGCGAGCGTAGCGCGAGCTCAAGTGCATCCAGCATAACGGGGATCAGATCGCCTGGTTGATTGAGTAGCGTAAAGAGACCTCCGGTTTGGATTGCCATTTGCCGAAGAAGAGGGAGATCTGCTTGATCAGAAAGGGCGATGGTATGAATGCGGCAGCCCTGATCAGTCGCGTTGGGAACTACAGTCTTCAGGATGCGATCTCTCGAGGCGTCCGAAGCGTCTTTGCCGCCTTTGACGTCGACGATTCCGTCGGTTATTAGAATGACATGGCAAGCTCCCGTGGTTTTATCTCCACTAGCTGTAATTCCTTTACGGAGCGCACTTTCCATATGAGTGAATCGATCAGTTGAGCCAATGGATGCCTCGATCGGTTGTGTGAGTGCATCCCAACGTGCATCCACCGGGCCATATGGGACGAGTTCGCGGACATCAGATCCAAACAGCCAAATGCCTCCTTGAGATTGATCCGGTAATAGTGCAGCAAGGAGTGCGGTTGCGGGGCCTCGAACGGATTTGGGATCCGCTTTCTTCATCGAGCCTGACACGTCAACGAGCACCCGCACGTCGGCGGGGTTGGCGATCGCCGCCATGGGAAGAATGACTGTGATGAGCCCCGATATAATCTTACAGCCGAACGTCTGGGTGATCTTTGAAATAGTCCAATGCATCTGGATTCGCTAGCGCCTCGATGTTTTTGACAATGTCTCCGTGTACGACATTACGCACAGCCAATTCTACGATCTTACCACTTACGGTGCGTGGAAGGTCAGGAACCTGAGCAATCACCTCTGGCACGTGGCGAGGAGTTGTATTGTTCCTGATTTGCATTTTGATCTGCTTTCGTAACTCATCGTCGAGTTCAAGCCCTTCTCGTAATACAACGAATAATATGATGCGGAGGTCATCATTGACTGATTGTCCAATTGCGAGCGACTCGAGAACCTCATGAATCGCCTCCACCTGACGATAAATTTCTGCTGTTCCAATACGCACACCGCCTGGATTGAGTGTGGCATCAGCGCGACCATAAATAATGAAGCCGCCATGGTCAGTGTGTTCCGCAAAGTCGCCATGTGCCCACATCCCGTCGAAGCGCTCGAAGTAGGCTGCTCGATATTTACTGCCGTCGGTATCACCGAAAAATTCAACAGGCATCACAGGAAATGGCTTCCGACAGACGAGTTCCCCTTTTTCTCCCTTCACTGACTGCCCTGATTCGTCAACCACGTCGACGGCCAGACCAAGACCGGCGCACTGAAGCTCTCCGCGGTACACAGGCTGAATGGGGCACGAAAGGCAAAAACAAGAAACGATATCGGTTCCACCGGATATCGATCCGAGTAGCAGATCCGCCTTAATCTCTCGATAGACATACTCAAACGATTCATGTGCGAGTGGTGATCCGGTCGACAGGATCGCTCTAAGTGACTTCAGCGCGTGTTGCTCGGCGGGCTTGTAATCATGTTTTTCAATCGCGGCGATGAATTTGGCGCTAGTTCCGAAAACGTGCCAGTCGTCTTGGTCGCATAGCTCCCAAAGTGTTTTAGCTCCTCGGACAAAAGGCGATCCATCATAAGTCACGATGGTTGCTTTGGAGGCTAACGAAGCGAGCAGCCAATTCCACATCATCCAGCCGCAGGTTGTGTAATAAAACACACGATCAAAGGGCTGGATATCAACATGATACCGATGCTCTTTCACCAGTTGGATCAGGGCTCCCCCTTGGCTGTGCACAATGCATTTCGGTACACCCGTCGTTCCGGAGCTGTAGAGAATAAAACCAGGATGATTGAATGGAGTGTGTTCGAATGCGAGTGCGTGATCACCTGAGATCGCATCATCATATGCAATCACTTTGCAACCTGGTCGAGAAATTTCGCCTACCTTTACCTTTGGACATGGTCCATCAAAGATGATTACTGAGGTCACAGAAAGTAGCTCGACCAGCAACCCATTAACGCGATGTGTTAAGTCGATCGATTTGTTGTTGTATTGAGTTGTGTGTGCGGCGACCAGCGCTTTCGGCTTCGTTTGTCCAAAGCGGTCGAGGACGCCCTGCACACCGAAGTCGGGCGAGCAACTTGTCCAAATTGCACCAAGAGACAGCGTGGCAAGGGATGCGATAACGGCTTCTGGCCCGTTGCTGACGAATCCAGCAACAACATCATATTTTCCAATCCCTAGGGACTGCAAAGCATTCCTCAGATTCGCCACGCATTGTCTTAGCTCGCCCCAATTCAATACCGTACGGGTACCAGCTTCGGTGTATGAAATCACTGCAATCTGGGAGTCATCTGCATCATGACTGAGGCAGTTCTCTGCGAAGTTTAAAGTCGAATTCGGATAAAATTTGGCTCCTGGCATCGCGCCACGATCTGTGAGCGTCGGAGAGCAACGAGTACCGATGAGATTTGCATGCTCCCAGACACCATCCCAAAAAGATTCTGGGTCGTGAACACTCAATTGATGCAGACCTTGGTAGTCGTGGATCGATCGTCCGAGTTTGGCGTTGAAGTGTGCCATTAAAGCGGTGATGCTGGCTTGAGCAATGCGTTCGGGAGTGGGAGTCCACAGCGCTGTCATGGTCTTTTTATCCTCAATTCCAATGGTCGAGAATTGTAGCAGAAGCATTTTTACTGGTGGTGTTTGGTTTACGACTATTGCATGCAATCATCAACTGTAATTTTTGTGTATTGCAACGTAATTTCCAGTTATTGCAATGCACAAACTTGAAGAGGATTGAACCGTATTCGATCAATCACTGAAGCAAAATGAAGAAATGTTGAAATCAATGCAGTCGATGATGAATCTGGATGCATTTGAAAAGACCATGAAGCCAATGACCGATCTACTTAAGCTACAGCGCTCAATGCTTGAATCATTAGCGGAAGAACAAACACAGATGCCAACAGAAATGATAGCTGATGCGCTAGAAGAAGCACGTGCTGTGTATCAGTGCGAACGAATGCCTGAATTGATGGAAGATCATGAAAAATTCCTTCAGAAGTACCAAGAGAAAATGGCTTAGCTCTCGAAAAAGCAAGCATCGTCATGGACTCAGGTCAGTGAACAGACGTTGAACCTTGTGAAGAAAAATACTGAAGAAATGGCAAGGTTTTTGAACAAGTAATTCGCTCGATCAATAAAAAAACACCGCGTTGTAGATCAGCAGGGGTTTTTTGACCGTCGCGTTCTTTTACAGACGGACCCGGACATAGTCACCAGGAGCAGGAACAATTTCTGTGAACTCCTTGTTTTCACCAATTTGACGAGCAGGCACTTGCTTCGAATCGTGTTGACCCAGCCACTGGTGCCAATGATTCCACCAAGACCCTGGGTGATCTGTTGCTGTTTCTAGCCAATGATCAGCACCCAGTCCCATGTCACCATCAGTCCAGTAATTCCGCTTATTTTTCGCAGGTGGATTGATGACGCCTGCAATATGGCCCGATCCACCGAGCACAAACTCGACGTCTCCACCAACGAGATCAGTTCCTAAGAATGTTGTTTTCCATGGTGCAATATGGTCTTCAATTGCAGAGAGGAAATACATCGGTGTTTTAACTTTGTTCAATTCAACCGGCCTGTCGCAGCAAGTGAATCCACCCGGCTGTGAAAGCCTGTTATCCACATACATTTCACGGATGTAGGTGTTGTACATTGTTGCAGGAAGATTGGTTGGGTCTGAATTCCAGTAGAGAAGGTCAAATGGCGGTGGTGTTTTCCCTTTCAGGTAATTATTCACCACATATGACCAAATTAAATCGTTAGATCGGAGCATATTAAAGCATAGTGCGAGGCTTTTGCCTGACATGACTCCGTCTTTTGACACCTGTGCCTCACGCATGTCGACTTCTTCTTCATCGAGGAACACACCCAGGTCGCCCGGATCTGAGAAATCGAGAAGCGTTGTCAGAAATGTCGCCGAGCCGATACTTGCGTCGCGCTTCTTTTGCATCACCCCGAGTGCAGAACCTAAAATCGTCCCGCCGATACACCAAGCCACAGCGTTCATTTTCTTTTCGCCAGAAATCTCTTTGACAACGCGTGTTGCCTCAAAAATTCCATGCTGAACATAATCATCCCAACCAATATGACTGTAGTCGGGTGTGGTGTTAGCCCATGAAATCAAGAACACAGTATTCCCCTGATCCACGCACCATTTCACGTATGAATTTTGTGGCTGTAAATCGAGAATATAAAACTTGTTGATACAGGGAGGCACGATCAATAGGGGGCGTTGATGAACGGTCTCTGTCGACGGAGAGTATTGAATCAATTCAAATAAGTGGTTACGGAAGACAACCGATCCATGACTTACACCAATATTTTCACCAAGAACGAAGGCAGATTCATCGGTCATGGTGATACGACCTTTTTCAAGGTCAGTCATGAGATTCTGAAGACCATCGACTAAGCTCTGACCATTGGTCTCCATCGCTTCTTTGAGTACGTCAGGATTCAAGGTGACAAAATTGGATGGACTCATCGCATCGATAAAATACTGGGTGTAGAACTTCAGCTTCTCTTTTTCTTTCCCTTCGACCGGAATGGCGTCAGTGGACTTACTCAGCACGTCAGCTGTGAGCAGATAGGATTGCTTGATAAAATCGAAGACCGGAAGTTTTGACCACTCATCTGAATCAAAGCGACGATCTTTTGCTGGCTGAAAATTCATTGTCCCACTCATTAGATCAGTCCATACCTTAAATTGATCTTGTTGATATTTGGTCACCGCCTCAAGCCAGCCTCGCGGATTTGTCCAAGGTTGCATGACCAACTGAGTCCAAACGTCCGTGAGATTTTTAACTATGTTTGCCGTGTCTTCCGAGCGCATCAACCCCTGCAGAAGGCGCTTACATTCTGCATTCATGGATTCGAACAGTTGTTCCGGTACTTGCTGATTTTCAGTGCTCACGTCTGTGTCCTTTATTAAAAAACTCGATATATTATTGTGCGGCGCAAAAAAAAGAAAGCCGACAAAGAGAATTCTATATCGACTTTTGGGCGGTGGCCCTAGAACATGTGCTGTCCACCGTTGATTGCAAGGTTTGATCCTGTGACGAAGGCAGCACGTTCTGAAGCAAGGAAAGCAACTGCATAAGCAATTTCATCTGGGTTACCAAGTCGGCCGACCGGAATTGTTGATGCAATTTTCTCGAGTATTTCATCACCAATCGCTGCAACCATCGCTGTCATGATGTAGCCAGGACTGACTGTATTCACAGTCACACCTTTTGATGCAACTTCTTGAGCAAGTGATTTTGTAAACCCGTGCATCCCCGCTTTCGCCGCAGCATAGTTCGACTGACCGAATTGTCCCTTTTGGCCGTTGACCGAACTGATATTAATGACGCGGCCCCACTTTTCTTCGAGCATTCCGTTGATAACAAGGCGAGTCATATTAAAGACTGATCGCAGATTCGCATGCATAACCTGATCCCATTGCTCGAGTGTCATCTTGCGAAAAGTCGAATCACGCGTGATTCCAGCGTTATTGACTAGACAGTGGACGTTGCCATGTTTTTCGACGACTCCCTCGACGCATTGCCGTGCTGATTCTGAATCAGAGACATCACCATAGGCGATATCGAATTCAAAGCTAGCTGAACGCTGTTCGTCTTGCCATGCTTTGGCTTTCTCATGGTTGCCCCCGGAGTTATAGCCCGCGACGACTGTAAATCCTTGGGTAAAAAGTTCCTGGCAAATTGCGGTTCCAATACCACCAGTACCACCTGTGACTAGTGCAATACGCTTCGACATGCTGAGCTCCATGCAGTTCTCTTCAATAAAGCTGTACTATTAGTCACCGGATTGAAGAGAGATGCAAGCGTGTCTGACCCAAAGTTTCCCACTCCATTAGTCGCAAGGACGATTGACGCTACGGGTTTAAAGTGCCCCGAACCAGTTATGATGTTACGAAATTCCCTGAGACAAGTAGATACGGGAACTTGTATAAAACTGGTTGCAACAGATCCTTCGACACTTCGTGACATCCCGACGATGTGCCGCTTCATGCACCACAAGTTGGTCTCTCAGGACGAGCAGGATGGTCGCTACGAGTTTGTCGTATCAGCACGTGCCTTTAGTCCGCAAGATTGAAGAATGTGTTGCCAATGATCGATGTGTGCGGTCAGTGCGTTTTGAAGCTCGCCCCGAAAACCCTTTGGGAGTTTCAATAGTGCATCAATTAACGTGTTTTGAGTCCAAAGGGTCGTGGGAAGTACCGACCAGATGGAGTCCATTTCATCGATTGCTTGCTTGATCGACAAAAGCTTTGGCTGGATCGTCGGCACATAGTAGTCACGAATAAACGCTTGAACATAGCGTCCCTGTTCTGTGGGCGTTCCCATCGGGCAAATTGTATTCTGTTTTAGCGCCGATACCTGTAACTGATTGGCAGCGTTGAGCCAATCTCGGGTGTGGACGATGGCTTGATGTAATGTCCCGTGATGCTGGGTTTGGCTCCAAGCGTAGAGCGCTTCCT
>CACAXU010000028.1 GCA_902536515.1 uncultured Litorivicinus sp.
CATTTTAGGAGCGGTGTCACCCTCTGTATACAACACATCAAACGCATCTTTTAGGTACTGAAAAAACTGCTCAGCCGTGTGGAACCCTTGGGCTGTTGCGAACCGCATGTCGTTGGTGTCGAGGGTGTAGGGAATAACGAGGTGTGGGCGACTGGTCTCGATCCGACTCCAAAACGGAAGGTCATCCGAATAATCATCGGCGTCATATTCGAAATGGTCATACTGAGCAACCAGACCACGGGTGTGCTCGTTAGTTCGTCCTGTGTACCACCCAGCCGGCTTCTCACCAGTTAAGCGTGCATGAATCTCGATCGCTTTTTCCATGTGTTCTCGCTCATCAGAATGTGAAAACCCGTCATAGTTAATCCAACGGTATCCGTGGCTCGCGATCTCGTGGCCATCCTTTAGAAACGCCTCAACCACCCCCGGATGTCTTTCCATCGCCATGGCAACACCAAAAACCGTGAGCGAGACCTGACGTGACCGGAATAGTTGAAGGATACGCCACACACCAGCGCGCGAACCATACTCATAAATCGACTCCATCGACATATGACGGCGGCCCTCAAACGGCTGGGCGCCGATGATCTCAGAGAGAAATATTTCACTTGCCGCATCCCCATGAAGGATCGAATTCTCAGCACCCTCTTCATAGTTCAAAACAAACTGAACTGCAACACGCGCTTTACCGGGCCAATTTGGATGAGGTGGGCTTCCCCCGTAGCCTTTTAAATCGCGCGGATATTCCTGTTCCAAATTCTCTCTCCACTAATTTGTTAACATACGTAACATTGAATTACTAATCCTAACTAATTGTGTCGGGACTCCCCGAAAAAATAAGCTGCCTAGAGGATAAACTATGGCTGACTACTGGATAGAATGGGCAAGCCTCCTCCTACGCTGGCTCCACGTAATCACAGCAATTGCGTGGATCGGCAGTTCGTTTTATTTCGTCTGGCTGGACCTCTCTCTTCGCAAAGCCGAACACTTGCCCAAGGGCGTACACGGTGAATCCTGGAGCGTCCATGGAGGCGGATTTTATCATGTTCAAAAATATCTCGTGGCCCCAGAAGCGATGCCTAAAGAACTCCACTGGTTCAAGTACGAGAGCTATTTCACGTGGATCAGTGGTTTCGCACTACTAGTCGTGACTTACTATTGGGGAGCGCAAGTATTCCTGATCGACTCGTCAGTGGCTGACTTATCAGTTCTACAGGCAGTCGGCCTGTCGCTCGGATCACTGGCAGTTGGGTGGATCATATACGATGGGCTTTGTAAGGCGCCGGTCGGAAAAGATCTGAGAATACTCGGTCTCCTCGTTTACGTGGTGGTTATATTAGCTGCTTATGGCTATAGCGAGATCTTCAGCTCGCGCGCCGCACTGCTGCATGTTGGGGCCATGGTTGCGACCTGGATGACGGGCAACGTGTTCTTCATCATTATCCCCAATCAGAAAAAAGTGGTCGCTTCGCTTAAGCAAGGCAAAACACCAGACCCTGCACTAGGCCTGCAGGCTAAGCAGCGCTCTACCCACAACAACTATCTGACGTTACCTGTACTTTTCATGATGCTTTCGAATCATTATCCCATGACCTTTGTAGGGGAAGATTTGTGGATGTTAGTCGCCCTCGTGGTACTGATCGGTGCGATCATCCGCGACTATTTCAATGCCGGGCACGCCGGTGCGAACGGGTTCCGCATTAGATGGCAATGGCCGGTTGCCTCGGCACTCGTCGCAATATTGGCTGTTTGGGCTAAGCCTCCCACCATCGCTCTAGAAGCCAGTCACATGATGAACGATGACGATGTGCAGATTATCGTCGCGACTCATTGTACAGGTTGTCATGCCGCACAACCTACAACGCCAGGTTTCTCTGGTCCGCCTAAAGGCGTTATTTTAGAGACGCTTACAGATATGAAAAAATACAAGCAACAAATATACGCGCAGTCGGTTGCGTCTCACGCGATGCCGCCAGGCAACGTCACCCAAATGACCCCGGAAGAACGCAAAATACTGGGTGCTTGGCTCGAGAGTTACTGACATACCTCGAACCCACTGTGGAAAAAGTTTTAGAACGACCCATCCTGTAATCCGCCTAAAAAAGCGCGATCAACCCGGAGACGACTATGACAACCCTCTCAACACATGTGCTTAGCACAGCCACAGGCTCCCCGGCCGCAGGCCTCGAAATCACACTAAAACGTATCGAGCCACACCCTAAGGACCTAGGCGTTTTCATCACCAATGCTGATGGTCGCGTGTCGGAAAAGTTATTATCAGACCAGGATGCGTTGCCAGGAGTCTATGAAATCACATTCCATGCGGGTGATTATTTAAATGGCCTCGGGTTGGAACTTCCGGAATATCCTTTTCTGGATGTGATTCCGATTCGGTTTGGCATCTCCGAGAACGCGCATTATCACGTACCCTTACTATTGAGCCCCTACGGATTTTCAACCTATCGTGGTAGTTAGCTGCTAATAGCTCAATTGAAATATTCGCACTCCGAGGAATATTGAGTACTTCTTTCAAAAATCGAGTCAATTGGAGAGAGTATCCCGACGATAAATTTTCATAAACCTGATTGAATTTTGTCGTGCCAGCGTAATATTCCGGCAGTGAATGTGGCAACGATTCTGTTTTTGGAATCAGGCATCGCAAACATCAAGCTAAATAACTTGTCCTGCACGGTAGCCGCCCGCTCCCATATTTCAGAGCCAACGTCGTCGCTGGTAATGTCAACCAGACAAAAATCCGCGTACTTACCTGGCGCCAATGAGCCAACACTTTCTTCCTGGTGGATAGCCTTAGCACCACCCAGCGTGTGCCAATACATCAGACGCAAGGGACATAATACCTGACCCCTCAGCTTTGCGACTTTGTATGCCTCGGCCATCGTCACAAAAGGGTTTAATGAAAATCCACCACCCACATCGCTACCCAAGGATACATTGATCTCCTTCGAGATGTATCCATTGGCGTCAAAGAGCCCCGAGCCAAGGAACGTGTTGCTCGTCGGACAATGGATCACAGATGCACCTGCTGCGGCCCATTTCTCGTACTCAAGTTTGGTGTTGTGGATCCCGTGAGCGAATAGTGACCGATTACCAAGTAAGCCAAATGACGCATACACATCGAGATAATCAGAAACTTTGGGAAATAACGCGGCAGTCGCCAAGATCTCGTCTTCTGTCTCGTTGATATGAGTTTGCATCAGCAAGCTTTGATCGGATTCCAGAAGCTGACCGCAGTAATCTAGCATCTTCTCGGAGCAAGAGAGCGCGAATCGAGGCGTTATCGCATAACTGAATCTTTCGATATCTCGACTGCGTTCGATGGCCTTCTGATTAATCTCTTTGAAGGCAGGGAGATCCGCCAACAATTGATCGGGAGCACCCCTATCCATTCCTGTGATACCAGAGACGAGATTCAAACCAAAGTCACGATTTGAGACTTGTAATGCCTCCAACGCCACGTCATGAATCGTGGAAAACACAGCAGCGGACGTCACTCCCTTCTCCAGAATCAGTGCCAGGAACTTAGCGGCACGCGCAACCGCATATGATCTATCTCCGTATCTGACCTCCTCGGGGAACGTATACTTGTCCAACCATTCGAGGAGGGAGGCACCGTATGAGGCAATGACCGGTAACTGCGGATAGTGAACGTGCGCGTCAACGAAACCGGGAATGATCAAATGCTGAGTGTTAACGACTTTATAGTGCGAATACTCGTCAGGAACCGTAGAACCAACAAATAAGATTCGTCCCTCGTTATTGACTACCATAACCCCGTTGTCGTCGTATAGGTACTCATTGTTTTCACCATCGTCGAGAGAGGTAAAAAGTTTACCTCTGATGACAAAAGGCTCTTTTTGTTCTGATACCACGGACGTCACCTCAGAGTCTTTATCTCGAAGTTCGCGGTCAGTATCCTCCGGGCATGGTTCAATTTTTGATACTCTCTGCCGCCTGCCACAGAAGAAACTCGGCTACGACTGATACCGCTATTACGGAGGGTTCCTTGCCGAGGATACCGACGATACCAATCGGGCAATTGATTCGATCCGGATCGAGGCCGAGATTTTTTAGTCGGCTTTTGAATCTCGCTTTCTTTGACTTCGAACCGATCAATCCAATACAACCAACCACATCTCGCTCGATGAGCGTACGACATATCTCAAAGTCCGTCTCATGACTGTATGTCAGCACGAGGTGATACGCCTTTGGCGGAATCGAACCCATTAAACTCGACAGATCGGAATAAGCAGCGCCTGTTTCCACTCGGTCGTCGAAGGTCAGTATGGGATGAGGGATTGTCGACATAATAGCGGCAATAGCAGATCCCACATGCCCGAGCCCATACAGAACCATCGGAAAACCAGTTTTTAAATTTGTTTCTGGTTCCTCAACCGCAATAAACATCAGATCTACAATCCCACCGCAACACTGAGCCAAGACAGGGCCCAACGGCAGACTAACCTCAAATTCTCGTAGTCCTTCGGCAATCATGTTCCGGGCCCGCTCGGTCGCTAGTAACTCCAACTGACCACCGCCAATCGAGCCAACTTGTGAATCGGAACTGATCCACATTCTTGTGCCCTCACTACGAGGGGCGCTTCCCAATACCCGAACAATTTGGACTAGGATCCAGTCTTCGCGCACTGGACGCACCTAAGAATTTCCTGAGGGGTTGCCGGCGCGTTCAGTTGGGGCCAAAACTGACTGTCTGGACTCAAACTACTTATGGCGTGACAAATCGCCGAATGCACGCTGATCGCTAGCATAAATGGTGGTTCTCCGACCGCTTTGGACTGATAGAGCATCTGTCGAGGATTCGCGCCATCCCATAGCTCGATGTTCATCCGAGGTCTGTCGGTGGCGGTTGGGATCTTGTAGGTACTGAGGCCGTGCGTCATCAGTTCACCATGAGTCGAATAGACCAACTCCTCTGAGGTCAACCAACCCATACCTTGAATATACCCACCCTCAATCTGACCCAAATCGATGCGGGGATTGAGGCTCTTACCAACATCGTGAAGTATGTTGGCCTTTAAGACTTTAGAGACCCCTGTCAAGATATCGATCTCTACCTCAGTCACTGCAGCGCCGTTAGCAAAATAATAAAATGGACGACCCTTGCCTGTGTTCGGGTCCCAGCCAATATCCGGCGTCGCGTAGTGTCCAGTCGCGCTGAGCGGAACACGCGCAAACCAAGCCCGTCTCGACAGGTCCGCAAAGGTAAGTTTATGGTCCCCGATTTCGACCGTTCCATTCGAAAAATGAACCTCAGACGAGGTTTGGTAAGTCTCCCGCAGGAAAGCCTCCAACCTGTTTCTGATTTTTGTTGCAGCAACTAATGCCGCCATTCCGTTCAGATCTGAGCCACTGGAAGCTGCTGTTGGAGAAGTATTAGGAACCTTATCTGTTCTGGTAGAGGTAACCTGTATCGAATCTAGTTCAATACCCAGATGTGCTGCCACGACTTGTCGGATCTTTGTGTGCAAGCCTTGACCCATCTCCGTGCCTCCATGATTGATGGAGACCGAACCATCCTTATAGACATTGAGTAGCGCGCCAGCTTGGTTCAAAAAACTCGCGGTAAACGAAATACCAAACTTAACAGGCGTGAGCGCGATTCCCCTTCTGAAACGACTCGACTGTCCATTCTCGAGATCAATTTCTTTTCTTCGGCTACGATAATCAGAGGTATCTGCCAATCTTTGAATTAATTCGGGTAAGACATGCTCGTCAACCGACATACCGTACGGAGTCTCTCTGCCAGACACACCATAAAGATTGAGGAGACGAACATCTAAAGGATCTTGACCTGTCACTTTTGCGATAACATCCATACACCGCTCGATGCCCATCATTCCCTGTGGGCCACCAAAGCCTCGAAACGCAGTGTTTGAGACCGTGTGTGTTTTATACCTGTTCGAGGTGATTCTGATCGAAGGAATGAAATAGGCATTTTCGGCATGAAATAGAGCTCGATCGTTCACCGACCGGCTGAGATCGGAACTCCAACCACAACGAGCACTTAACTCAATATCGGCGGCCATTATGAGGCCATCTGCATCATGACCGACTTTATAATTGACTAGGAAATCATGTCGCTTTCCCGTGATAAGCATATCATCATCGCGGTCTAGCCGAAGCTTTACGGGCAGACCAGTCAGATGAGCACCAAGCGCAGCTAACATTGCGAAATGAGCGGCCTGGCTCTCTTTGCCGCCAAAGGCCCCACCCATGCGTCGAATCTCAACTGTCACAGTTGCTGCATTTATATCTAGTAGAGCGGCAATCAGATCCTGTACTTCTGTCGGATGCTGGGTAGAGCTCACCACATGGATACCATCTGATGACGGGACCACCAGCGCTACTTGACCCTCCAGATAGACATGGTCTTGACCACCAATCGATAAGCCACACTGGGTGACATGAGGGCACTGGTTGAAAGATGAATTGGTAAAGTGGTTCTCTAAAATGAGAGGCTCATGGAGGACCTGACCTGCTTCAGTTGCCCCAGCGATAGTTGATACCACAGAGTCCAGCGGCTCCCCGTTAACGCGATACATCCTAGCAATCCGACGCGCTTCCTCTCGATCCTCAGATAACACGATACCAACTGGCTGATAAGAGTAGGTCGTCTCATTGAACGGTAGCAGTGGCTCATCATGAACTACAGGGCCCGCGTTATTCTCACCAGGAATATCTGCGGCGGAGAGAAAATTGTGGCGACCAATAAATAAGTTCTCAAGATCATCCATATCAGGAGCTTCAATCCGAAGTGCTCGACTCGGCACACGAGGGCCCAACACCAGCGCCGCATGAAGGCATCCCCTCGGCTCTAAGATATCGTCGCAATAAATCGCCTGACCGGTCAGATGCTCCAAGTTACTGTCGTGAACCTCTGTAGCGCCAACCGGTGGTGCTTGACCGATCTTCCTCTGACTATTCATGGAAAGAACTTCCACTCAAAAAATCATCTACCAAGTTTTTTGATACGGCGAGACGGTACCAAGCGTCGGCTCTGTGGTCGGACAGAGGGCTGAAGTCCGAGGCCAAATCATCAGGATTTAAAGACTCCATGGTCTTTCTGGCGAGCGCCGGTGTCCCCGCCATACCCCCGAAAGCAAAACGATAACGGCTCGACCCGCCAGAGAACTCTGCCATCGCAGCCAAGACAATACTTATATCCTGGTCATACCTCTTACTGATTTTTTCGACTACTAATCTCTTAATATTTTTCCGTCTAGGAACTAAAACTGAGACTAGAACCTCATCTGGATGCAGATCTTGCTTTCCATACTCGATAAAGAAGTCCTCGATGGGAATAATTCGCTCTGCGCGGCGCGAACGTAGTTTCAATGACGCGCCTAAAGCAATTAAAACTGGACTAGAGTCTCCGATTGGTGAGCCGTTAGCGATATTCCCTCCCACAGTCCCACTACAACGAACTTGTGGTCCCCCAAACCTTTTGAACCATTCTCGAAGCTCAAAGTATTCTGAGAGCAGAACCTTCCCGAAATCTTCGATGGATACAGAAGCCCCGACCTCGATTCCATCTGGTCCGGGATTCATTGACACAAGCTCTTTACAGAACTTGGTGAGGATAATATGCGCTGGCTTATCAAGTTTCTTGGTTACCCATAAGCCAAAATCGGTTGCTCCGGAAACGATCGTTGCGGATGGAAAATGATCCCTAAGATCCAATAACTGCTGAAGTGCTCTTGGAGCATCGATTCTTGAATCTCCTGTGGTAATCGAGAAGCCACCCACAGACAGGTCAGCAAGGACCTGTTCAACTTTCTGGATTTCCGCGGCGAAAGCTGAGTCAATGGGAAGATTCTGAGCCCTCTGTGCAGCCTCAATCAAACCACCGTAGCCGGTACAACGACAGAGGTTCCCAGCTAGAGCCTCTTCTGGCGTCTGATCTTGCTGACTAATTTGCGCATAAAATATTGTCATCACAAAACCGGGCGTACAGAAGCCACACTGCGACAGGTTCAAGGGGAGCATCTCGCTCTGCACTGAGGCCAAAGATCCAGACCTGCTGAGAGTCTCGACCGAAATTAACCAGCCTCCATCCAAATAAGATAATGGATAGATACAAGTATTAATTAACCTAAATTGTATCACTCCGAACTCATTGAGATGACCGACGATACACGTACAAGCACCACAGTCACCCTCATTACAACCCTCTTTTGTGCCGGTCCGCATCGCTTCCGATCGCAACCAGCGCATAACCATGTCAGACGCACGCACACTGTTCAATGTTCTCAATTCACCATCGAAATAGAATCTTATGTGACTGCGTAAGTCCTGTTGTATTTCCATAAATCAATTCAACCCGATCGATCACAAAGCGAATTCTGCGGCACCGTTAGCACCACGGTTACTTAACCTATACCCACTAGTTAGGTTAACTGTTTTTGAACACCCAAGCATCAGCAATATAAACGTGACAAACGTATTCAACGAAGTTCCATCAACTAGCTAATGCGTTTCGAAAACGGTTTAAGATTGGCACTTGAAAGATAAACACCACGGACCAAAGCCCAACTACTCATATCGTGACAGAAAAATCTGCGTGACCGCGGGCCTTGTTTGAGACAAATTGTAAATACACACCCCAAAAATTGCTGGGGTTGCCAGATAAGTATGGACTCAAAAATTGGTGTTGATTTCTTTTTCTAAAATTCTCGAACTGATTCGGTTTGCGTAGAAAAGTACGACGATTTACATCCGATCAACACCAGACAGATGCAGTATCCAATTGAACTACTGGCTTTCAGTTCACTACCCACCTACCTGCATCACCGAGCATCGTTGGCGTCTGGGCCCCCGCTGAGAATCTCCTCACAGATTCGCTCACGTAGGCATGAAGTTCACCGGCACTAATCTTACCGTCTTGATTGGCGTCCGCTTCTCCTTCCAAGCCCTTGAAGACGAAGTAAGAGAAGCGTCCGTGCTTGACCTCAGGTTCCACCCCAGCGATCTGGTCAGTCTCCCCCGCAGTAAAGACCAAATAATTATCTGGGATGCTTGTTTCTTGGACCTTGATGCCGATTGGACGGGAAGCTAATAGAAGCTCTTCCGAGCGAGTCGCCCCCGAAAAGCAGTTGTCGAAGAAGAAAATTACTGAGCGGGGCTTTGTGGCACTGATCTCGTCGAAGAAACGTTTGCGAGAGATGGCTGTGTCTTCCAAGAGTTGGATATCCCCGTCATAAGGAACAAGGAAGGCAGACGACCCATCGGCGGTTGGCATTCCGTGACCCGCGTAGAAGACATAGAGATCCGTTGTTTCGGGCTTAACGGCTTTGGGTAGCCAGACCTTAAGGGCACGGAGGATCTCAGCTTTAGATGCCCCGGTATCGCTCAGAACCTTGATGTTGTTATCCGGTATACCGAGCTTTTCCCGGGCATAGTCAGCGAACATCTTTGCGTCCCCAGAAGCATAGTCTGCCGAGGGTGCCCGCGCGTATTTCTCGACACCTATAATGAGAGCGATACGGTCCCGAGAAATCTTCTGTTTCGGTCCCGCGAGAGGATTCACCGCGGCAAGCCAAGTGACTGTCTCTGACGTTTTCTCACGCTCTATTCGGGTTGATTTACGCGACACCAATCCACGTTGATCCACTGCTTCGATTAGGACCAAGAGACCATCGGATGGAATAAATATTTCCCAGTAATATGCTGAGCCATCGATCTTCAAGGGAAGAGAGCCATTAAGGGTCACCTCGGCAACTGACACATTATCCGTCACTTGGGCAGATATACGGGCTTGCAAACCCTGTGTAGTCGCTTCCGAAATACGAATAATTGGTGGCGTGTTATCCGATGAAATGGCTTGTTTAGATTGTTTTGTTTGGGCTTCGAGCAAGGCAAGGCGTTCCCTCAGCTCTTCGAGTTCCTTGTCAGTTTCAATTGATTGAGTAGCCTTTTTAGGTGAATCTTCCCACCTCTGCGACAGTGTCCTGCCAACACCAAGTTCTTTTAATCGATCTATTGCCAGTTCATTATTTTGCTCAGCCGCT
>CACAXU010000029.1 GCA_902536515.1 uncultured Litorivicinus sp.
ACCGATACCCGATTAGCAATGTCCGATGGAGAGTTTTCAATGTTGCCCTGCAATCTGAAGTCACGCTTTGGCTCTTTCATATGCGCCTTGAAAATCGTCAGCGCGTCGAGTGTCGACGTATTTGCGAGCTCAGCAAGATAATTTTCAGATAACGCGAGAGTGGCTCCTTTTTTCAACGCATTTATATTCCCGATTTCGAATGCTCCAGGATTTGTCTCATAGAGTGCGACAATGACCTGTTCTACGGTCGTATCAGAAGTCTTCAACTGCTCTGCAATTCTCCACATCGTATCGCCACTCTTGACCTTGATTACTCGCTCTGTTGGTGATTCAGACGACTCTGGCCTAGCGAAAATTTCCGGGGGGGAGGTCGATGTTCTCGGTGGTTCCTTTGACACTACCTTGGTTGGCTTTTTTGCAGTCAATTTCGGCTGGATTGTCGCCGCGACTAAATAGTTTTGCTGATCATTCGGCGTAATGATTTCAACCACTGTTGCAAAATTTTGTTTCGTCCAAGGCGTCGCACTGCGGATCATTAAATGCGGTTTTCCTTGGACATCAGAAATGGAGAAGGTCAGTCGGCTAAGTTCCGCATCTTGAGTCAAGTTGAAGGATGAAAAAGCCTCACCGCTCGCAAGTAGCGGAAATAAATTAACAGGGACAACCGAACCAAGGTTTTCCAGAGGGATCAGTAGCTCGAGTGGTTCACCGAGCCGAGAAATTGGTTTACTTTGACCCAAATCTAATGCGCTAGCCTGACATGGCAAAACGCAGATAATCCAAAAAAGAAATAAGTGTCTTAGTAGAGTCATCAGATTGCCGTCAAATAATTCTGCAACACATCGTGAGCTTCCTGCGCCCAGATTGTTTTCTCAAAATCTGCTGTCAACATCAAATGCACCCAATCTTTTGGAAGCTGCCGAGCACATATTCGCATATCTGCATCATTCGTGACTCGGCCCGAATCCGGAGAAATACCCAATCCTGCCGAGTACTGTTGTGTCGACTGGCTGATAATCGAATCAATCGATTTAGCTTCAGATGTCTGCAACCACAAGCTCGCGTGAACCGTGTAGAAAGAATCTGACTGCAGCCGTTCAATCGATATATTGGCATTCCGAAGTGCATCTAAGTTATGCATTGACTCAATCAGGGCCGACTCATCCAAGGTTCTCGCGTTAAACGCGAGCGTACCTCCAAAAGGCTGTGGCTCAGGATCGCGTCCATTGAAAAGTTGAGTCACTTGCCCGGCGAGCGCCTCAACACCCTGTTGTTTCGACACAGCCGGCTCTCGTACCACCCCGTGTAACGTCTTAATCGAATCAACCGCCAGATCACCCAACAATCGCTTTAGCATCACAAAAAGTGAGGCTGTCGGCTTAAATACAAGCGCATCACCGGTATATGCATCGTTAAGATCAAAAACCACATCCGCTGTCCTAAGATCCGCTTCAGTATCAAGCTCAATTACAACGGTTCGCCCCTGAAAACGGCGCGCCTCGCCGGCAGACTCCATCGAATCGACCAAGCGAAGATGGTAATCACCCTCAACTGGTTCAATGACTTCAAGGATCGAGTCACAAAGGCCCAATCCTGCACCCGTAATAACAAGTTCGGTCACTGGCTATCCCTAAGAATCGAAAGCATCCGCTTCAACGGTTCTGCCGCTCCCCATAGCAACTGATCACCCACCGTAAAGACATTCAGATACTCTGGGCCGAGATTCATTTTCCGAACGCGACCAACTGGAATTCGCAAAGTACCTGTCACAGCCGCAGGCGTCAGCTTCGCCATCGAATCTTCCCGCTCATTTGGGATTAAATCAGTGCATTCCGTTCCGTTGGCTAACACATCATTAATCTCATCAATTGGCACATCCTGCGTGAGCTTGATCGTCAACGCTTGAGAATGACAACGCATCGCACCAATGCGCACGCAGGTTCCATCAATCGGTATCGGATTAGACTCCTGACGAAGGATCTTGTTACATTCCGCCATCGCTTTCCATTCCTCGCGACTTTGGCCGTTATCTAACTTGGTATCAATCCAGGGCAAAAGACTTCCTGCTAGCGGATATCCAAAATTCTGAGTCGGAATCCCATCACCACGAAGTGCCTCAGTCACCTGACGATCGATATCAAGAATTGCGGATGACGGTGTCGCTAACTTTGCGGCAACCTGAGACTCGAGGTATCCCATCTGGGATAACAGCTCGCGCATGTTATTTGCACCAGCTCCACTGGCTGCTTGATAGGTCATCGCAGTGATCCACTCGACCAATCCTTGGCGAATGAGACTTCCAACCGCCATTAGCATCAAACTGACAGTACAGTTGCCGCCAATAAAATCCTTCTGGCCGCTGGTAAGCGCCTGATCGATCACGGCACGATTCACAGGATCCAATACAATCACGCTATCCGATTCCATCCGACGTGCGGATGCCGCATCAATCCAATAGCCGTTCCACCCAGAGTCACGTAACGGACCATAAACCGCTTTCGTATAATCGCCACCCTGGCAAGTCACAATCACATCACAATTTGCCAACGCAGTCGTCGACATTGCATCTTGTAGTGTTTTTTCCGTCGCCTCAGCCGGCGCATCCTGTCCTATTTGAGAGGTCGAAAAAAAGACTGACTCAATTCCAGCAAAGTCGTTACCAGCGCGCATCCGGTCCATCAAAACCGAACCAACCATGCCGCGCCACCCTACAAATCCAACACGCATCATCATTCCTTAACTCAGTGCATTCAACACCGCTTCACCCATCACGCGACATCCAACGATTTGCTCACCTGATGCGCCCGTTGCGATATCTTTCGTTCTCAGTCCGGATGCCAACACAGACTTCACAGCATCCTCAATTGCTTGCGCAGCTTTTGGTGCATTTAGTGAGTGCAATAGCATCATCGAAACCGACAAAATAGTCGCTAACGGATTCGCCAAATCGTGGCCAGCAATATCAGGGGCTGATCCGTGGCATGGCTCATACAACCCTTGCTTTCGACTATTCAAAGAAGCCGATGGGAGCATACCGATGGAACCGGTTAGCATTGCTGCTGCATCGGACAAAATGTCTCCAAACAAGTTCCCAGTCACTATCACATCAAATTGTTTCGGCGCCCGAACCAGCTGCATCGCCGCGTTATCTACATACATATGTGACAGTTCGACCTCAGGATAATCCTGACTCAGACGATCCATGACTTCACGCCAAAGGACAGTCACTTCAAGGACGTTCGCTTTATCCACAGAACAGAGCCTTTTACCACGCGCGATCGCCGCATCAAAAGCAATTCGTCCAATCCGCTCGATTTCAGGTTCCGAGTAACGGTCGGTGTTGTAACCCACACGTTGACCAGGCTCTCCCTCAATCCCACGTGGCTCACCAAAATAAATACCACCAATCAGTTCTCGGACAATGAGCAGATCAAGTCCGCTCACCACATCAGCTTTCAAAGTCGAAGCAGACGCCAACTCTGGGTACAGAAGCGCGGGTCTCAAATTCGCAAATAGATCCATTCCCGCACGAATTTTCAACAACCCTTTCTCGGGTCGCTGATCCATCGGAAGGCTATCCCATTTCGGTCCACCCACTGCGCCCAAAAGGACAGCCTCGGCATTGTCGGCTTTTGCGAGGGTTTCGTTTGGAAGAGGTTCGCTTGTCGAATCGATTGCGGCACCACCAATTAGACAACGTTCAGTTGTAATCCCCAAGGCATGCTGTTGATTAACTCGATCGAGAACGCGCTCGGCCTCAGCCATGATTTCGGGACCAATTCCGTCGCCCGACAGAAGAATAATATTCGGCATCTGTCGTCCTTAATTGCGAAATAACCAGGGTGCATCAGCGGCACGCTTTGCCTCATACGCTCGAATTGCGTCTGCGTCTTTGAGAGAGAGACCAATCTCATCCAGACCTTCCAGCAAACATGTCTTTCGAAACGGATCAATGTCGAACGAGGCACCAAAACCGTTCGGACCCACCACTGTCTGGGCTTGCAAATCGATGGTGAGCTCAACCGAATTAGCTCCAGTTGCTAGCGCAAACAACGCATCCACTTCGCTTTCAGCTAAGATCACCGGTAACAGACCATTTTTGAAGCTGTTATTGAAAAAGATATCTGCATAAGACGGTGCAATCACTGCCTTAAAACCATATTCGAGAATCGCCCAGGGCGCATGTTCACGGCTTGATCCGCACCCAAAATTATCTCGTACCAGTAAAATGCCGGCTCCAGCATACCGCGGGTCGTTCAGCACAAAGTCAGGATTTAATGGTCGGGCGGCATGATCCATGCCGGGCTCGCCGGGTTCCATGTAACGCCAATCATCAAAGAGATTCACCCCGAAGCCTGACCGTTTGATTGATTTCAAGTACTGCTTTGGAATGATTTGATCAGTGTCAATATTCGATCGGTCCAGTGGTACGACCAAGCCGGTTTCTTTCACAAACTGCTGCATTTCCAACTCCCTACAACCAATCTCTGACATCGACAAAATGTCCAGCGATTGCTGCAGCCGCAGCCATTACCGGACTGACTAAATGTGTCCGTCCACCGGTACCCTGGCGTCCTTCAAAGTTTCGATTGGATGTTGAAGCACAATGCTCCCCAGGACCTAACCGATCCGCATTCATTGCCAAACACATCGAACACCCGGGATCACGCCATTCAAATCCAGCTTCGCGAAAAATCACGTCGAGTCCTTCTGCCTCGGCTTGCTCTTTAACCAATCCAGACCCCGGCACGACCATAGCCTGAATGACCGAATCAGCGACTCGCTTACCATCAACTACTGCGGCCGCCTCGCGTAAATCTTCGATCCGTGAATTGGTGCACGAGCCAATAAATACCCGATCAAGGCGAATCGATTTGATCGGCTGATTTGCCTTTAAACCCATATAAGTTAATGCACGCTCGAACGCACCTCGACGAATTGGATCATCGATCACATCCGGATCAGGAACGTGACCTGAGACACCAGTGACCATTTCAGGATTAGTACCCCACGACACCTGTGGCTCAATCACTGATCCATCAATGACCACCTCATGATCAAACTGCGCATCAGAATCACTGACTAAATCAGTCCATGCTTCAACAGCCTTCTCCCAGTCGGTGCCAGAAGGCGAGTAAGGTCGATCCTTCACGTAGTCGATCGTCTTGCAATCGACAGCGATCAATCCAACGCGCGCACCGGCTTCGATCGCCATGTTGCATACTGTCATCCGACCTTCCATCGAAAGAGACTGAATACCCTCACCAGCGAATTCGATCGCGCACCCTGTCCCTCCGGCGGTACCGATCTGCCCGATAATCGCAAGAATGACATCCTTCGCAGTTACACTAAATCCAAGTGGCCCTGTAACTGTCACTCGCATATTTTTCATTTTCTTAGCAACCAGACATTGCGTGGCTAACACATGTTCAACTTCACTGGTACCAATTCCGTGCGCAAGTGCGGCAAAAGCACCATGTGTTGCGGTATGGCTATCGCCACACACGACTGTCATTCCCGGTAGTGTCGCACCTTGCTCTGGTCCAATTACGTGAACAATACCCGCTCGCGGATCGCCCATTTTGAATTGGGTTACATTGAACGCATCACAATTTTCGTCAAGCGTTTGAACTTGTAACCGGCTGGTTGGATCTTCAATCGCCGAAACACCTGCAGATTGATTTTCAGTCGGTACGTTATGATCGACTGTTGCCAAGTTCGCTGCTAACCTCCAAGGTGTCCGGCCGGTCAGCGAGAGACCCTCAAATGCTTGAGGTGACGTTACTTCGTGCAACAAGTGCCGATCGATGTAGACCAACGCACTTCCGTCATCTCTTTGGGTGACGAGATGACTGTCCCATAGCTTGTCGTATAAGGTGCGGCCGGCCATTTCAATCTCCTTGAAAAAATAAGCCCGAGAGTTTATCAGAATTCCATCCAGTCCAGAGAATCAGCGCTAGAAAGATTGCGCTCCCAGTCGTGCGTTGCGAAGGCTGAACCAAGCAATCATCGCGGTCACACCAGTGACTAATCCGGCACATAGAAACGTATTACTGCCACCCAAAGATTCCCAAGCAATCCCTGACAAAGTTGCTCCCAAGGAGCCTCCCACGCCAAATACACATCCGCTATACAACGCCATACCTCGACCAGATAATTTTCCAGGGAACCAACGGCGAATAAACTCGATGCTGACTGAGTGAATTGCTCCAAAAGTAAACGCATGCAATAGCTGAAGTCCGATAACCAGCCAACCGACATCAGGATATCCTCCCATTAGCATCCATCGAAGCGATCCAAACACCAAGGAAATCGTTAAAAGAACCCGAAGGTCGAGTGTCCGGATGAAACGCGGCAACACAAAAAATAAAACGACCTCAGCAAGCACTCCAAGTGCCCAGAGTTGCCCTGCCTGAAATGCAGTAAATCCGTGATCTTGAACATAGAGGGTGTAAAACACATTCAAAGGACCGTGAGTCATTTGGTTCACTGATGCGATCCCAAAGAAAATCCACACTGACATATTGGTCAGACAGCTTCGAATTTGGACTTCGTTCGATGCATTCGAATGGGTGCGGCCATGTGCCGGTAGAGTCATGGAAATGATGACTGAGAGCAACAAACCGCCAATGATCAACCAGGGTAGAAAGCCATAATCCACGTCAGAGAAAAGCCAGCCTGATCCCAACATCATCAGAATAAAGCCGATCGAGCCCCATACGCGTATGACCGTATAACGATGATGGTTCTCACCCAAGTACTCGAGTGTTAACGTATCGAATTGAGCGATGATTGCATTCCAGAAAACGCCGAAAAGCGCCAGAACCAAACAGAGTCCGAAGAAATCAACCTCAACTAGTAACAATCCCGCCGCCAATGTCGATCCAATGATGCCAATCTGTACGACTCGGAGCCGATTTGGAAGTAAGTCACCAAGGGTGCCCCAGAGATAAGGTGCAAAAATTTTCGAACCCGTCAGCACACCGATCGCGATACCGATTTCAGTAGCAGTGAATCCAAGCGATTGAAAAAAGGGACCAAACCAACCGACGCTGAGCGCCACTACCGCAAAGTACAGCCCATACAAACTGCCAAGGCGAGCGCCTGGCACCGCGATTGTCACGTCGATGCAAATCCGGGGATCACGGGAGTGTCAGTCGCGACATGGCCATTCTGCCCACGATGGCGAAGCGCGTGATCAAGAAGAACCAAAGCAACCATCGCCTCTGCAATCGGCGTCGCACGAATCCCAACACAAGGGTCATGACGACCCTTAGTAATCACATCGGTTACTTCGCCATGCTTATTGATGGTCTTACCTGGTGTGGTGATTGAACTCGTCGGCTTAAGCGCCAAGTGCGCGACCAATGGTTGCCCAGTACTGATTCCTCCCAGCACACCGCCTGCGTTATTTGTTAAAAATCCATCAGGAGTCATCACATCTCGATGTTCGGAGCCCCGACGATTGATAACCGCCATGCCCTCTCCGATTTCAACACCCTTCACAGCATTGATCGACATCAACGCATGGGCGATATCAGCATCCAGTCGGTCAAAAACGGGTTCACCCCATCCTGGTGGTAACCCATCAGCAACCACTGTCAAACGCGCACCAATCGAGTCCTCATCGCGGCGCAGTTGATTCATATATCTTTCAAGCTCTTCGAGTCGATCCGGATCTGGACTGAAAAACGGGTTGGAGTCGACCATCGACCAATCTTTAATCTCGCATTCAATCGGACCGAGTTGTGTCAAACACCCACGAACCTTGACCGAAAATAGATTAGCCAACACTTTCTTGGCAATCGCTCCAGCAGCCACTCGCATCGCGGTTTCTCGCGCAGAACTACGACCGCCACCGCGGTAATCACGGATTCCATACTTGTGCTCATAGGTGTAGTCGGCATGCGCTGGACGAAATACATCTTTGATATTTGAATAATCTTTCGAACGCTGATCTGTATTGCGGATCAATAGTGCAATCGGCGTACCTGTTGTCATCCCTTCAAAAACGCCAGATAAAATCTCGACCTCATCAGCTTCACGACGCTGTGTCGTGTACTTACTCTGCCCGGGCTTTCTGCGATCCAAATCGATTTGCAGATCGTCCACCGAAAGCGGAATCTGCGGCGGACATCCATCAACAATAGCAACCAGTCCAGGCCCATGACTTTCGCCGGCTGTTGAGACTGTGAATAAGGTGCCGAATATATTTCCGCTCATAAATATGTCCGATCAAAACGCTGAGTATAGCGTGTTCAGTTCCTGCTTTGAGAGAACGCAAACACCGTGCCCTCCAAATTCAAATTCGCACCATTGTACAGACTGACTTGTGCGCGAAGTGATCTCTCGATCAAGGAGTCCCCAGGTATTTCCTACTTCAAGAACCATGATTCCATCACTTGCCAACCAGTCAGCAGCCTGTCCGAGTAATCGTCTGACAAGAGTTAATCCATCGTTACCCGAGGCCAGTGCGACTGTGGGCTCTTTTCGGAACTCGGGCGGCAAGGTGGCTATATCTTCCGCATCAACATACGGCGGGTTGCAAATTATCAAATCAAAAGTGCCCTCAGAGAGGCCATCAAAACCATCCGATTGAATCACTTCGAGTCGACCACGGACTTGATGGAAGTCCACGTTTTCCCTTGCAACTTGGCAGGCGCCAGACTCCAAATCAGCCAAGACGCCGGTACTCTCGGGAAATGTCAAAGCAGTAATAATACCGAGACATCCAGATCCAGTACATAAATCCAAAAATCGAATTGACCGATCAATCGGTATCTCAAACCATGGGTCAAATTCCCTTTCGATTAATTCAAATATCGGACTCCGAGGAATCAAAACACGCGCATCAACATGAAATGGCAATCCCGCATACCAGGCTATTTTGGTCAGGTACGGGACAGGAATCCGGTCGTGGACCCGCTTCTGAATTAAATCCAAGACATGACGCCGCTCATCAACCGTCAACGTCGCATCGAGTAAACGTTCATCACCGTCTGGCGGTAACGACAGTGCTCCAAACACTAAAGCAAGTGCTTCATCCCATAAAGAATCAGTTCCATGCCCAAGCTCAACCGGATGACGTCCAAACTCAGAGAGAGTCCAGCGAAGGAAGTCACGAAGTGTATGAAGTTCTGTCATGCCGGAAGACTAGACAGATGCCGCATAGAGAGCAAGCAGACTTTGAAAGTTCGCATTAACACCCTATGTTTGTGATATGTCTGACGATTCATTCAAATCATTGATGCAAGAGACCGGTGTCGAACCGATCAAACGCGACGTTCGCATCCGCCCAAAGAAAATTCTCTTATCCGATGAGATCGAAACCGCTCGTGCGCGAGCTGAGGATTCTGTGGTCACTCAATCCCATCACGGATTATCAACCGAAGAGCCACCGCCGCTTGATCCACTGAAGCCGCTCGAATACGTCGCCTACGAAGTGGACCGCCGTGTTCTTGGTCTACTTGATGAAGCACCGTTTCCGGCACAATACGAAATCGACTTACATGGTTACACGGTCGACGAGGCCGCTCATGCGATTACGGCACTGTTCCAAATTATTCGAGAACGTCGGCTCACTCACATTCGAATCACACACGGTGTCGGAAGACACAGCCGAGATGGCCGACCGCTACTTAAAGCCTACGTGAACCGCTGGTTGAAAAATAATCCAGACATCGTTGCATTTGCGAGTGCCCGACGCTCTGATGGCGGCGTAGGCGTCTTAAATGCAGTGACCAGCGGTCTGTTTGATGACCGCTGGGAACGAACGTAATTATTTTTTCTGCTTCACGAACTTCATCAGTCGCCGTTTCCGCTGAATCTGGCGCTCGGTCAGTTTATTTTTGCGCCCCGCAAATGGGTTCTCTCCGGATTTGAACTCAATTTTGACTGGAGATCCGGTGATCTGTAGCACGCGGCGATAGATATTTTCCAAATAACGCCGATACGCTTCTGGCACATCTTTCGTTTGATTTCCATGAATGATGATTCGAGGCGGATTCATGCCACCTTG
>CACAXU010000030.1 GCA_902536515.1 uncultured Litorivicinus sp.
CATCAAGTGCCTTATAAAATTGGCGGCTTTCTGTTCTATCTGTCGCTAGGGAATATTGTGCTGACTTCATCAAAGATGCTCATTTCGCATCTGGGTCAACACGCATTATTGGTGGCCTGATGCCGTTGGGACCCATTCGTGAACGTGGTTCCATCGGGCTTACGTTGAGTGGTTTCACGCCCTCACAAGCAAGGCGCGCTGGTCCTGTCGAGCCGTTCCTTAAATTGACTGAATAGGTATACTCATGACCCCTGATGTTGGTGTTTTTGCGACACACCCAAAGGTCAGGGATGACTGAGTAGGAAGAGACTCGGCTATACGGATTTGGCGGTGAGCCGTCTCTCAATGAATAAATAAACAAACCACTGATCACGATACTAGACGCTGTTAAACTGCCTATAATCCATGACGCGGTATGCGAAATAGCCAAAGAATGCTCCTGCGTAGAAAAATCATCGTAGTACAACTTAATTCAGTAGATCGGTCAACGATTACAGGCCTTTAACCGCATGTCGGTGGCAACGATGCAAGTCATTGAGATTCGACAGAGATCTATGTCTAAAATAATGCATCAATCATCCGATCATAATCTAGTAGTTGTTGAAGGACAGGTATGGAAAAAACGTTTTGGAACTCACTTGATGTGCCGGCAGGGGTTCGGTTAAACCACCTATTATCTCGGGTATCAGAACCGGACAAAGACATTATTGACTTCAGTATCTCCGAGCCTGCGCACAAGCCACCTTCGTTTGTCGTCGAGGAGTACAAGAAGTATTCCCCCACGATTGGCAAGGCAATTAATGGCGCCGGTGGATATGGTGGACTCCGAGAGCTCAGGGGAACAATGTATTCGTGGTTGAAGACCCGCCACGCCGTCAAATCAAAGACCTTCACCGAAAATAACGTCATTGGGACCAACGGTGGCACAGAGGGGATATTTTCAGCGATTCAAATACTTGCCGAAGGCGAACGCGACGGCTACATCGTGCTACCCAACCCAGCCGATCCGATATATGAGACTGCAGGGCGTATCGCCGGATTACAGCCCATCTATTGCTCCACGATGACCTCACAGCAACCGACCTACCGGGATATCACCGAAGAGCAGTGGCCCAAAGTAAAAATCGTGGTGGTTAATTCGCCAGCAGACCCCTATGGAGCCGATCTGCCAGTATTAACATGGGAGTTCTTGCTCAGTCAGTCCGAAGAACACGACTTCTATATTTTGTCTGATGAACGGCTCAATTCAATCCACCGGGGCAAGCCATCGCCTGGCCTACTTGAGATGGCCGACTCTAACGAAAATCCCGACATGAATCGATGCGTTATCGTGAATGACCTGATTTATCGGTCAAATCTTGCCGGGATGCCTTCTGGATTTTTAGCTGGTGACCGCGATTTCATAAAAAAGGCCAACATCTACCGGGCCTACCACGGGCTCTATATCCCGGTCCCAAACCAAAAAGCAGCCAAGCTTGCCTGGGAAGACGAAGATCACGTGGTTGAGAACAACAAAAAATATAGTGGGAAATTCAAAGACGCACCCAAGCGTTGCAACCAGACGCTTCCCGCGAGTGATCCACTCTACGGGCACTATCTGTGGATTAGGGTTCCAGGCGATGATATTGCGTTCGCAGTGACCGCCTATGGTCGAACGGGGGTTAAGGTCATGCCTGGTCAGCTGCTAGCCAAGAAAGCAGGAAACGTTAATCCAGCGGTTGGTATGATCCGAATCGCGCTGATTCATAACCCTGGTGTCTGTGCTGCCGGGCTTTTAGAATTGTGCAAAATGGTGAATCCCAAACATCGCAGTCAGACGATGCAACCAAGCTAACTGTCTACTTTAAACTTTAGGCGCAAGATACCCCGTGTTTGCGCTACAGTTTAACCGAAAACGACAATGTTTTAGAATACAAATTTGCTTGTTGTGCCCGAGGGTAAGGGAATAAAGAATAATCGAGCAACACTTATGCGGGTATCATTTAAAGAGCATCTGTCAAACCCAAATCGTACCGTCACTAACTTAAAAATCTAAGACCAAAGGTCCCTCAGCCGAGGCAAAAACTGTAATACTAGTTTAGCCGCGAACCATTCGTGTTACCCAAGATTCTTTCTCGAGCATAGTCGTGTAAATCTCTCTAAATTTGAATAAAAACTTTTCGCTTTATCTATCATTTACGACGCACAAATGCTTGAATTTTAGCCGTAATATCCACTGTAATGACTTTGATAGAAGTCCGAAAAGGTAACAACATTTGCGCGATTACAGTCATCAGTTAGTAAACTGGGAAGAGTTCAAAAATTTTGCGGCTAATTTTTTTGAGAAATTTAGCGACAGAGCTCATGCATTTCTCATACATCAAAATATGCCGTTAAGCGCTGCTGAAATTTACGCTCTTTTTGGAATTCTCATCTACCAAAACGCATTTACACGCTACCTCAAACTGTGCGGCCTTGGTTTCGGTGATCACCCTGAAATACGAGACTCTTTAGATCAGTTTGCAGTGCGGAAATATGAATTAGATCCATTAGTCGAGGATGTTTTCCTACACCTCGGATTTTTTCACCGTCACAACGAATTCAACGATGCATTTGACGCATCTGGAGGTCAAAAGAGCGAACTTAAAATAAGAAACACGAAATCGGTTAAAGTTCAGATCCCCTTCCCGCTCTTGAGGCGATTCGGTCTAGATGAATACGAGCAAGCAATCTTAGAACGGCTCGCATTTCTATTGGTTAACCATTCTTTATTGGATGGTATATGTTCTGATATCTTAGGCTCGAATCATGGTATCTATAATGACATTGGCGCACTGCACCTAGCCAAAGCAATACGGAATAAAAATAAAATCGTATTAGTTCAACCGGGCTTTATTCATCTACAAGCCAAATTTATTCACCAAGTTGAGTACGAATTAGCTATTGCTTCGCATTACATTGGTTGGGGTAAGGGTAGACAAGCTTCAAATATCTATCGATTGGGATCCATGTACTCTTCAAGGCCATTCGATGCAATAGACTGTGAAGATAGCGCGTTAGTTCTGTTGCCTCAAATCCCTCGGACAATACCACGACCATTTTCTTATTACTGGAGCCACATAAATGACTTTTACCCAATATTTGAGGAACTTATTCCAAAGCTTCAGGACATCAAAGCCAAGCATCAATCGGCGACAGCACGTTGCAAGCATTTAGATCTGAACGGTTATAAGCAGCTCTTTCAGGCAAGAAATATTGATCTCCCGCTGAACGGCGCAAATGTAAATGTCGCCACCGAGCAACTGAAACCTACAAAAACTGTCTACACTACTTATTTTTCAACCGCAATTGTTGAAGGGGTTTATGCTGGTTCAAACGTTCAAACGACGTTCAGCGAATCTTCATATTTGCTGAACTCATTGCATCAAGAGGATTCGAGACTACTCCACGCAAATCGAACAGACCAAAATCTTTTGAAGGGTTATGTGGAAGCCTACGCAAAGAAGACTGATCCGGCATCGTTTGCGAAAACACTAATCAACATAATCAAATAATCTTGAGAATTCAGACTTTAAGTCGTTCTGTTGTTATGCTAGCCGCTCCATACGCTTCAGGATTTTTTTCCATTACATCACCGCAATCGAGAATACAAACAAGCAGATGAGTCGAAGAGTGATAAGCGGTAACGATTTATGAAACTTGAGTCAACTCAGACGTTCTGGGGAGAATAATTATGTATGACTTCTATTTTGGCGAAAACTCACATGTTGAACAAAATGAAGAAACTTTCCTTATCTCAATAAAACGAATGCTCCCTAAGTGGATGAACTCGATTCCAGATTCCGAGTTTCTGGCTCTACACCGTCTAATAAAGAAATACTGTCAAGAAGGAACCGTGCTCGTAGAAACAGGAGTTGGAGCGAGTACGATTTTATTTGCGTATCACGCAATGAAGAAGTCGGGCAAAATTTTTTCATGGGATACGAATGCTGAAAAAGCTAGCCAGATAAGAACCGTTTGTGTAGAAACGATTTCAAATTACTTAAAAAAAGACATAAACCTCCACTGGAGTTTTGTTAATAGTATTAGTACCTCAGAACACTCTGGACTTAAAATCCTTGACGAACTAAAAACCCCAGTGGACTTCTTCTTCCACGACAGTCACCATGTTTTAGATACTATTGTAGCTGAAATTCACGCAATAGCACCGGCTATGACGAGGGGCGGCATCATATGCATGGACGACGCAAATTATAATTTTCGTAGCATTAACGAGGCGTTCATCAATGTCGTAAGAAAAAAACTAGGACTTCCGCCGATTCAGCCGATCGAAGGTAATACATGCGAGATTTTTCACCAAGAGGTATCGAAAATCTTGCCTAAATATTTCACTACAGTTGAACATCTGAGCGATACCTACAAACAGGAACATGAAACCGATATCTTTTTTGACTATTACTCCAACGAATTCCAAATCAAAGATGATTTAAAAATGGAAAATAGTGCTGCGTTAGACCATCGATTCGACGCTTGGAAAGTATCATAACGTCAAGGCGTAGCGTTTGTCCCGCGTTCATAGAATCACGAGTGGGCATGATTTTTTGGTCTTGATCTTCAGCGCAAATAATAACCCCAAATTCGATCTCTCGATACACCATCGCGATCCAACATAACACCAAAATCGCTTTCACAGTGAAATCTGGCCCGGTTTTTGCATTCTCTCCTGATAGATTGTAGGAAGAAAAAGTGGCAGATTTCTGCCGTTCAGTTGGGCTGTTAAGTCTTGGATGAGGGACACAAATGTTCGTTTCTGTTTATAACAAAGTATTACATGAGCGAATTCATGCTGAGATGCAAGATCAAAATCCGACGGGCATTTTAGACAACTCTCGGCTCGGGATTTTTTTCTATCTTTTGTCTGTGATGATCGCGACTTTGAATGTCCCGCCCAAAGCGATCATAGCCAAGAAGACAGACTGCACAAAAATTTACAACCTCCCGATAAAGGTGTCTTAGTAATGAAGTTTTCTGACGGTATTAAAGATCTTTCAACTCACTCTGAGCCAGCCCTACTCGAGAGCGAAAAATCTGTCTTTTTTTCTCCGGCTAACTTCAGTTCGGATCTACCTTTCAACCAAATTCGTTCTAGAGACAAGGATGGATCATCACCGAAGGTACTAATAACAACCGTTCCTTTTGGAGAACAAAATTCTCTACCGCTCGAACTACTGAAAAGTGCAGGTATTGATGTCAGTATCAATCCTGTTAATAGGAAACTTAAAGAAGAAGAACTTGCTGAAATAATCTCTGAATTTGATTTTGTAATCGCAGGAACTGAACGGATTGGCCTCAGGGTATTTAAACGAGCAGACAGATTAAAATTCATTTCGCGAGTTGGGATCGGTCTGGACGGCGTTGATCTCTTGGAGGCTAAAAAACGTAACATCCAGGTAAGCTACACTCCTGATGCTCCGGCGCCAGCCGTCGCGGAACTGACCATTGGCATGATGCTAACGCTGCTCCGGCAAATGCATATCGCTAATCAAATGATGCACGAAAATAAATGGCAGAGATTATGCGGTAGGCGTGTTTCGGAAGTGACTATAGGAATTATGGGCACTGGCCGCATTGGAGGTCGTGTTTTACGCCGCCTCGCAGCATTTGGATCTCCCCGGATCCTTGTAAACGATCTGTGCCCGTCGAGTGGGATTGCAGATGCCCTCAAGTTGGAATGGGTCGATAAACAAACCATCCTCGAAGAATCAGATCTCGTCAGTATCCATTTGCCACTAACATGCCAGACCAAAAACATGATTCGTTACCATCATCTAAAGGCAATGAAGCCCGACGCTGTAATTATCAATACTTCTCGAGGGGGAATAATCAACGAAGACGATTTGGCCACGGTTCTTGCCGAAGGGCACCTTTCCGGTGTTGGTATAGATGTTTTTGAGCAGGAGCCATACACCGGGCCCCTTCAAAAATATGATCGATGTTTACTAACATCTCACATGGGTTCGATGTCCATCGATTGTAGGTCCCAAATGGAAATTGAGGCTACCCAGGAGGTAATCAGATTTTTCAAAGGAAAATCACTCAAAAACCTAGTGCCCCAGTCGGAATACCACATCCAATCACGAAGGTTACAGCCATGAAAAAAGCTTGTGTGTTCGGTGGATCAGGTTTTCTTGGTAGCCACGTCGCCGATAAATTGTCAGACAGTGGATATGAGGTAACAATCTTCGATAAAGATCGTTCTCTCTGGTTAAAAGACACTCAACGGATGATCATTGGAGACATCCTAGACCAAGATCGTGTTGATGGAGCAGTCTCTGAGGCTGATGTCGTGTATAACTTTGCCGCGATTGCTGATCTTAATGCCGGTATACGCGACCCAATTGGAACGATGAAAGTAAATGTACTCGGGAATGGAACTGTTCTTGAAGCATGCCGAAAAAACAACATTAAGCGCCTCGTTTACGCAAGTTCTGTTTACGTTTACAGCCGTCACGGAGGATTTTACCGGTGCAGCAAACAAGCAGCCGAGCATTACGTTGAAGAATATGCTAATACTTACGGACTTGACTACACAATCTTGCGGTACGGATCACTGTACGGGCCCCGCTCTGACCGCTCAAATGGCGTCTATCGCATAATTCGACATGCCCTAGAGACTGGAACCGTCAGCTATTCGGGTAGCGAGGAATCGTTGCGCGAGTATATCCATGTGGAGGATGCCGCCCAAGCGAGCGTTGCGATATTAAAACAAGAATTCCGTAACCAACATATCGTACTAACTGGACAAGAGCAGTTACGCGTTGAAGACATGTTGAAAATGCTGGCGGAAATAATTGATTGCAAACAACCTGTTGAGTTTAAAAGCGGCGAGAACGAGGCACACTACATTAGGACTCCTTATTCCTATCAACCTAAATTAGGTCTGAAGTATATTCCTCCAGTTCACATCGACATGGGCCAAGGCCTTATACAACTGATTGAGAATATTCAAGCTGAAATAACAGATACTCACTTGGATCGTCTGGCATGAAATACGTCAGGGTCTTAACTGAGGACGCTGAGGCCTATGGTTTACTTGCTGGTCATTCAATAAATCTTCTGTCTGGGGAGCCTTGGAAAGGTGCGACCGAGATCGGGATCACGATCAGCACGCGTGACGCTAAACTGTTAGCGCCGTGTAACCCGAACAAGGTAATCGGTGTAGCAGCAAACTATCCAGGTGTCTCAGGATCCTCAAAAAAAGACGAAGAACCTCTAATCTTTGCAAAATCAATTAATTCGCTTTGCGGTCACGATAACCCGATAACTTCTCGCTTTTTGGAACTTAGCGTGTGGGGTGAACCAGAACTAGCAATCGTTCTTGGTAAAACATTAACCAACGCATCTGAAAACGAATCGCTCGATGCTATTTTCGGATATTCAGTAGCAAACGATGTTACTTGTATGAATTGGGGATCACGTGACCACCATTTGGCCAGATCAAAATGCGCTGATTCATTTTGCCCCCTCGGTCCCTACATCGACACCCAATTTGATCCTGGAGAAAAAAGAATAAGTGGATATCAAAACGGTCGCCTAATTCGTGACGGCTTTTTAAATATGAGGATTTTCAATGAAGTCGAACTTTTAACTTGGTTATCCAAGTGGATTACTTTGGAGCCCGGTGATGTTGTTTTGACTGGAGCACCCGCTCGTACAGGCGAAAGAACGTTTTTGCAGGACGGCGATCTCTACCGCTGTGAAATTGAAGGACTAGGATCCTTGCAAAACCGATTTGCTCAGGGGGCTGTAAATGTCTGACCAAAACGGGCAAGTTTTTGTCTTCGATTTCGATGGGGTTATTTGCGATAGCACATATGAATGCTTGATCTCTTCGTGGAACACCTGGCAACGATGGTCTAACTCAACCGACTTTAGAACAAGCCTCGAAAATTTTTCAAATGAAGAGATTGATTCATTTCACACTATAAGACCAAGAGTAAGAGGAGCTGGTGAATATTTTATTGTCGAATCGATGAGGTCAAAAGGAATTCAACTTAGGTCGCAACAGCAGTATGACGAAGCTGTCTACAGAAACCGTGACCAAATCAAACTATTCAAACAATTGTTTTATCAGGAACGTGCTCGATTACAAGAATTTGATTTTCAAAATTGGTTGGGTCTACATTCCGTTTACACAGATGTCTGTCAATTCCTTGAGAATCTCAAAGATTCCGGTCGCCTTTATATTGCAACACTGAAAGACAGAAAGTCCGTCTCAGCAATACTTACACAACAGGGAATCTCTCTAAGTGAAAATCATCTATTCGATGAATCTCAGATAAAGTCAAAGCTTGATGCTTTAGAGAAAATTCGACTAAAAAGGAACATCAAGCCAGAAAAAATAACTTTCTTTGACGACAATATTTTGCATCTAACAGATCCCAAAACATTTAGGTACCAAACATGCCTCGCCGCATGGGGCAATGTTCCAGACGAGTGGATCGATATAGCAGAAGGAGCCAACATCGAAGTAATCCGCAACTTCGGGAGCTTCATGCAAAACGTGGATCAAGTAGCTTGACTGGGCATGTATCGCAGTGAACGCGATAAGTAATGCGCAAACCAAACCAAGCTTGGACCATAGCGGAAATAGGTTCGGGAAAAAATACCGCTCTCGCATGTTTTTATGAGAGCGTTTTTTTCGAGTAACGACTTTTTTTCTGGAAATTTCGATATGAATGATGACCTTAAACAATTTGAAAGTACAAAAGACAAGCGTGTTCGGGAGTTAAATACTAAATTT
>CACAXU010000031.1 GCA_902536515.1 uncultured Litorivicinus sp.
CCTGATGGCGGGACTGAAGAGAAGCCAGTTGGCACAGTCTGGGTATCAGTTGCAGATTCTGTCGGTGTTTTCAGTCAAAAGTTATCGCTAGGAGGCGGACGGTCTCAAGTTCGAGATCGTTCCGTGATCGAAGCGCTGTCAATGCTCTTCGAGCGTCTTTCTCACCATGACGATGATCTTTAACCCCATTTGAATGCTCCAATTTCGAATTTCGGGTTCTTGGATGACTCAAGGATCGTTATACTTTGATGCTTTTGGTAAAGAGCTGGTAGAGGTCGATATGCCAATTTATGAATATCAATGCGTTGCGTGCGGCCGATCGCATGATGCTTTACAAAAATTGTCAGACGCACCTCTGGTCGACTGCCCGGCATTTAGCAAGCCTGAACTAAAAAAGAAGATCAGTGCGGCAGGGTTTCGTCTTACCGGCGGCGGTTGGTACGAAACGGATTTCAAGAAAGGCGACAAAAAGAAAAACTTGGCCGGTGATACGAAGTCCTCAGAGACAAAAGCAACCACCTCAAAGAATACCGAATCGGCTGCTTAAGCCATCTGGAAAAGGAATAGATATCCATGCGTACCCACTACTGTGGCGAACTCAATGCGAAACACGTAGGTGATACCATCATAGTGTGTGGTTGGGTCCACCGCCGTCGCGACCACGGCGGCGTAATCTTTCTTGATTTACGCGATCGTCAGGGACTTCTGCAAGTCGTGGTGGACCCTGACACTGAAGAGGCATTTGCAACAGCTGATCGCGCAAGATCAGAGTGGGTAATGCAAGTTACCGGACTCGTGCGGAATCGCCCGGAAGGAACTCTGAACGCAGAGATGCCGACAGGCGAGATTGAAGTACTCGGCCGCGAAGTGCGTGTTTTGAATACAGCAGATACACCGCCTTTTCAGCTGGATGAACATGCGAAAGTCGGCGAGGAAGTGCGGCTGAAGTATCGTTATATGGATCTTCGACGTCTAGATATGCTCGAGAATTTAATGCTCCGTTCTCGCGTCACGACCTTTGTCCGGAATTTCCTATCAGATCATGGCTTCGTCGATACTGAAACGCCCATCTTGACGAGGGCGACACCAGAAGGTGCGCGAGATTACTTGGTACCATCTCGTGTACATAAAGGAGAATTTTTTGCGCTCCCGCAGTCACCTCAGTTATTTAAGCAATTATTGATGGTTGCGGGTCTCGATCGCTATTTCCAGATTGCGAAGTGTTTTCGTGATGAAGATTTGCGCGCCGATCGTCAACCCGAATTTACACAGATCGATCTTGAGATGTCGTTTGCCGATGAAGATACCGTAATGGGTCTGACCGAGTCGATGATTCGTGAGCTTTTCAAAACGGAGATAGATGTTGTTCTGGGTGATTTCCCTAGGATGTCATACGCTGAAGCGATGGCGCGATTTGGAAGCGACAAGCCAGATTTAAGGATTCCGTTAGAGCTTGTCGATATTCAAGACTTGATGGCGTCCGTGGACTTCAAGGTGTTCAGCGGTCCTGCCAATGACCCCAACGGTCGTGTGGCTGTTTTAAGGGTCCCTGGTGGTGCGACAATCTCGCGCAAAGAAATAGACGATTACACCAAGTTTGTCGGCCAATATGGAGCAAAAGGACTAGCGTGGGTGAAGATCAATGCGTTAACCGAGGGCCTGGACGGATTACAGAGCCCGATTTTGAAGTTCATGTCCGATGATGTAGTGATGTCCTTGATCGCTCGTGTCGATGCCAACGATGGCGATATTTTGTTCTTCGGAGCGGACTCAGCTCAAATAGTATCGGATGCACTTGGCGCATTACGTGTGAAGTTAGGCCATGATTTAAAGCTGCTGACTCAAGAGTGGGCACCACTCTGGGTCGTGGATTTCCCGATGTTTGAAGATGGCGGGGATGGGGACGGTCATTTGACTGCTTTACACCATCCATTTACGGCACCAACCACGGATCTAGCATCTCTGAAGGCAAATCCGCTCGATGCATTATCTCGTGCTTACGATATGGTTTTGAATGGGACTGAGCTTGGTGGTGGATCAATTCGTATTCACGACCAAGGGATGCAACAGGCGGTGTTTGAAGTGCTGAACATTTCCGAGGAAGAGCAGAAAGAGAAATTTGGCTTCTTGTTAGACGCTTTGCGTTACGGTGCTCCACCACATGGTGGGTTGGCATTTGGCCTCGATCGTCTTGTGATGTTGATGTTGGGTGCTACTTCAATTCGAGATGTTATCGCGTTCCCGAAAACACAGACTGCGACGTGTTTGTTGACTGATGCACCGGGTGTTGTGAGCTCTGAGCAGTTGAAGGAAGTGGGTGTGCGAATTCGGCAGGATAAAACGGAGTCGATGTAATGGCAGGTCATAGTAAATGGGCCAACATTAAGCATAAAAAGGCAGCTCAAGATGCAAAGCGCGGAAAGGTTTTTACCAAGCTTATTCGTGAAATCACAGTTGCAGCTAAGATGGGTGGAGGTGAGCCTGCTGACAACCCACGTTTACGAGCAGCGGTTGATAAGGCTCTATCCGCAAACATGACCAAAGACACTATTCAGCGAGCGATTGACCGTGGTGTTGGTGGCGGTGACAACGACAATGTCGAAGAACTGATTTATGAAGGCTATGGTCCAGGTGGTGTTGCTGTATTAGTCGAAGTGATGACCGACAACAAAAACCGAACAGTGGCTGAATTGCGTCATGCGTTTAATAAATGTGGTGGTAACTTGGGAACTGATGGGTCGGTCGCCTATTTGTTCACCAAACGGGGGCAAATCCTGATCGATCATGGTGATGAAGATATGGTGATGGAAGCTGCTCTTGAAGCTGGTGCTGAAGACGTTATCAGCCAAGATGATGGATCAATTGATGTGGCGACAACGCAGAACGATGTGATTGAAGTGAAAGATGCGTTGGTTGCTTCCGGTATTGCGATCGTATCGGCGGAGGTCACTTTGATCCCATCAACCACTACTGAGTTGGATGAAGAGAGTGCGCCAAAAGTGATGAAGTTGATTGATATACTTGAAGATTTAGATGATGTCCAAAACGTATATACCAACGCCAACTTTACCGAAGAGCTGCTCGAGTTACTTGCTTAATGCGACGAATACTGGGCATCGATCCTGGCTCCATTAAAACCGGATGGGGTGTGATCGAGATCGAGGGCAATCGTGTGACCTATCTTGAATCTGGAATACTCCGCCTCGGATCCGGTGATATGTCTGAGCGTTTGCTGATCCTGCACCGAGGCTTGTCTGGTGTCATCAAACGATTAAAACCCACGGAATGTGCAGTCGAAGAGGTTTTTCTGGCGAAAAACTTCCAGTCGGCACTGAAGTTAGGCCAGGCCCGTGGTGTCGCCTTATTATCAGCAGGAAATGCTTCAATTCCAGTGAAAGAGTTCGCAGCAAAAACGGTCAAACAAGCCGTTTGTGGCAAAGGACAGGCAACGAAAACCCAAATCCAAAATATGGTAATTCGGATTCTGAATTTACCCGATAATCCCGGCGAGGATGCTGCTGATGCGCTCGGTATTGCACTATGCGCTGGCTACAGTAAAGATGGTATGGGAGCAGAAGCGCGGTTTCGTCTATCGTCGCGTTCTCGATCAGGTAGTCGCTGGCGGTTAAAGGAGAGTCAGAAATGATTGGCCGAATAACAGGCACGTTATTGGGAATTGAGCAGCAGACTGCAGTCGTGGACGTCGGTGGTGTCGGATACGAGATCGAATGCCCCATCAGTACGCTCTGCGAATTACCTACCGCCGGTCAAACAGTGACATTACTGACACATTTTGTTGTACGTGAGGATGCACAACTTTTATTCGGATTTTTAACCCATGATGATCGCGAAACATTTCGGATCTTAATTAAGATTTCGGGTGTCGGACCGAAGCTCGCCATTGGTGTATTGTCCGGCCTTTCAGGGGAAGAACTGGCTGCGGCGGTCGAGCGCGATGACGTGGTAACGCTGACGAGACTTCCCGGTGTTGGGAAGAAAACAGCTGAACGTCTATTAGTTGAGTTACGCGGACGGATGACTTCAACCGGACATGCGCAGTCGCTTGTTGCTGCATCACCGATTGAAGAGGCTGTTCTTGGACTGATTGCGCTTGGATATAAGGAAACTGAGGCGCGTAAGGCGATTAACGTGCTCCCCAAGGATCCTGAAGCCACTCCTGAAACATTGATTCGCTCGAGTCTGAAACAGATGCTTAGAACACCATGAGCGAACGAATTATCGAAGGAGATCCGATGCCCGAAGACGCACGCGTCGAGCGTGCCATCCGACCGAAAACATTGGCTGAGTATGATGGGCAGCCGAAAGTTCGTGATCAGATGCAATTATTTGTCGATGCAGCAAGGAATCGATTAGAGCCACTTGATCATACGTTAATTTTTGGCCCACCAGGTTTGGGTAAGACCACGCTTGCCAACATCATCGCGCATGAAATGGGTGCGTCACTGAAGTCGACATCGGGTCCTGTGCTTGAGCGTGCTGGTGACTTAGCTGCAATCTTGACCAATCTTGAAGCCGGCGATGTGCTCTTTATCGATGAAATTCATCGATTGTCTGCCTCCGTCGAAGAGGTGCTATACCCGGCGATGGAGGATTATCAGCTTGATATCATGATTGGTGAAGGGCCTGCTGCCCGATCAATTAAGCTCGATTTGCCACCCTTTACGCTTGTTGGTGCGACAACTCGTGCTGGTCTTTTGACAAGTCCACTGCGTGATCGTTTCGGTATTGTGCAGCGGCTCGAGTTTTATTCAGAAGCCGATCTCGCACAAATCGTGAATAGATCTGCAGGACTGATGGGTATTGAGTGCGAAGCTGAAGGCACTTCTGAAATTGCGAAGCGTTCTCGTGGCACACCCCGTATCGCGAATCGATTGTTACGGCGTGTGCGTGATTTTGCCGAAGTCCGTGCCGACGGTGTGATCACACAGCAGGTCTCTGATGATGCATTGAACTTGCTTCATGTTGACGCGCACGGTTTTGATCAGATGGACCGAAAACTCTTGTCCGTGCTTGCCAACCATTTTAATGGAGGTCCTGTGGGGGTTGAGTCTTTGGCCACATCGCTTGGTGAAGAACGCGGTACACTTGAAGAAGTTATCGAACCATATTTGATCCAACAAGGGTATCTGCATCGGACGCCGCGTGGGAGAACGCTAACACAGGCTGGATATCAGGTGGTGGGATTGAACAGTGGCGCAGACGATTTGTTTCAGGATTCTTGATGAGCTTTGAGATTCCAGTTCGCGTGTATATCGAAGACACTGATTCCGGTGGCATCGTGTTTTATGGGAACTATCTGAAGTTTTTTGAACGTGCTCGCACTGATTTCTTACGAAGTATTGGAATCGAGCAGTCGGTGACAATCGAAAACAACCTGATTTTTGTCGTCCGTCATATCGCTGTTGAATATCGAGCACCAGCGAGGCTTGATGATCTGTTGATGATATCTTGCACGGTGCAATCCATTCGGCCGACGCGGGTATTATTTTCTCAGTCAGCAAATCGCGCGAATGATGGCATGACTCTGGTGAACGCAGAGGTGGAAGTTGTTGCTGTCAGTAGGGATACTCTCAAGCCTCGTGTGTTGCCTGATACATTACTCAATACATTACAACAAACGATTGGAACGATAGATGTCTGAAGAACTCTCTATATTAAGTCTGGTACTACAAGCTGGCCCCGTTGTACAGCTGGTGATGGCGACTTTGGTGCTTGCGTCTGTTTTCTCCTGGGTTGTCATCTTTCAACGAACGCGTGTGTTATCACGGGCAAAAAAACACGCCCGTCTCTTTGAGGATATATTTTGGAGTGGAGCTGAGCTGGTCGGTCTGTATAAACAGGTAGCAAACTCAACAAACCTGATCGGACTAGAGGCAGTTTTTAAGTCGGGATTTCAGGAATTCACGCGTCTACGGCAAGATGTTAAATCAGATCCTGATGCGGTGATGGAGGGCGTTCATCGCGCAATGCGAGTCGCGCGCGCAAAGGAAGAAGAGCGTCTTGAAGCGCACCTTCCATTTCTCGCCACGGTCGGATCAATTAGCCCATACATTGGCCTATTTGGGACGGTCTGGGGGATCATGAATTCGTTTCGTGGATTGGCAGCTGTCAAGCAAGCAACCCTGGCAACGGTGGCGCCTGGTATTTCTGAAGCCCTGGTCGCGACAGCGATTGGTTTGTTCGCCGCTATTCCGGCGGTGATTGCTTACAACCGATTCACCGCGAAGGTCGATAGTCTTGCCATGACCTATGAGAATTTCTCGGATGAGTTTGCGGCAATTCTGCATCGTCGTGTCCATCAGCGGGGTGAATAATGGCGCGTGTGTCGCGACGTAATCGGAAACGATTGGTCTCTGAAATCAATGTTGTCCCCTACATCGATGTGATGTTGGTGCTATTGGTAATTTTCATGGTCACTGCACCAATGCTAACGCCCGGTGTACCCATTGAGTTGCCTGAGGCATCGACGGACCCCCTGCCTGTGGATACAGATGAAGAGCCATTAGTTGTCTCGATGAATGGTACCGGGGAGTTATTTATTAACATTGGTGGAAATGGTGAGACCCCAGTAACGCTAGGTGTAATTAAGGATCGAGTGATGAAAGTTTTAGCCGCGAAGCCGGGTACACCAGTGCAGTTGCGAGGAGACGAAGGTCTTGACTATGGCAGAGTAATGGAGGTCATGGCTACGCTTCAGGGCGTCGGAGTGACTTCCATCGGTTTGGTAGCAGAGACACCATGATGGATCGTCGGGGCGAGAATCTGATTCGTCCCCTGATGCTTGCCATCGGTCTGCATATTATTCTGTTATCAACTTTTTTTATTGCAGTTTCCCCGGAAGCGAAAACAATTACGCCACCTCCTGTGGTTGTAATTCAAGCAACCGAACTGACGTTTGCACCATCGGCAGCGGCAGAAGCTCGGACGCAGAAGAAAAAAGCTGATGCTGAAGAAAAAAGGCGTCAGGAGGAAACCAGAAAAAAAGCAGAAGAGGAGAAGAAACAAGAAGAAAAAGCCCGCAAAGAGGCGGAAAAGAAAGCTGAGGCCAAGCGGCAGGCGGAATTAAAGAAAGCAGAAGAAGCCAAAAAACAGGCTGAAGCCAAGCGACAGGCTGAATTAAAAAAGGCTGAAGAAGCAAAAAAACAAGCTGAGGCCAAGCGACAGGCGGAATTAAAAAAGGCTGAAGAAGCTGAGAAACAAGCCAAAGCCAGGCGACAGGCTGAATTAAAGAAAGCAGAAGCAGCAAAGCAAAAAGCTGTTGCTGAAGCGAAGGCAAAAGCAGAAGCGGAGAAGAAGGCTGCGGCGGCTCGAAAAGCACTGGAAGATGCAGAGAAAAAAGCAGCTGCACTCGAGGTAGCACGGCAGAAAAAAGAAAAAGCATTAGAAGAAGCCTTCAAACAAGCTGAAGCTGAAGCGAGAGCGCTTGAGGAATTGAAGAAAAAAGACGAAGCGGAATTGGCTGTGTTAAATGCATTGGCATCAGAAAAGGCCGCTGCCAATGTGCTTGATGCAATGACGACGCGGATTACTCGCGCGTGGCGACGGCCTGTTGCATTTAAGGGCGGGCTTGAGGTGTATTTACGTATGTCATTAGCATCTAATGGAGAACTGATGGATGTTCGTGTTATGAAGACTAGTGGTGATGTATTGTTTGACCGTTCGGCTTTAACTGCCGTGAAAAGAGCAGCGCCCTTTGATGGGGTGCAGCAATTTGATGCAGCGACTTTTGAAGAAAAATTTAGATCACTTACTGTGAAGTTCAGACCGGAGGATTGATGCGTTTATTTATCTGGCTAGCAATGGCATTCCTGATGGCAATACCAGCACGAGCGGAGCTTGTGATCGAGATCACACGGGGTGTGGAGAATCCAATCAAAATTGCCGTTGTGCCGTTTCGGGTGAAAAGTTCTGGGGCGTTCGATGTTGATCTTGCAAGACTCATTGAATCGAATCTGGAGCGGAGCGGCCAGTTTGCTCGTGTCCGCCGCGACACAATGTTGTCATTACCGGGGCCCGAGGATCAGATTTTTTACCGAGATTGGCGAGCGATTGATTCTGAGTATACGGTCGTTGGCTCGGTCGAGCGTGACGCTCAAGGCCTCTTGGTTCGTTACGGGTTACATGATGTGTTCGGCGAGCGGGTGCTATTTGCAGAGCGTATCCCGGGAGCGCCGGAATCATTGAGAGATATAGGGCACTATATTTCAGATCGAATTTATGAGGCTTTAACCGGAATCAAGGGCATTTTCTCAACACGTTTGCTATACGTTTCAGCGGAACGACGTTCTGAAAAAGATCAAACCTTTAAGCTCATTTTGTCGGATGCAGACGGTGGCCGGCCACGGACTATTTTTCAGTCGTCTGAGCCTATCTTGTCGCCGAAATGGTCGCCCGATGGTTCGCGTGTGGCTTACATGAGTTTTAGAGGAAAGCGTCCGGGGATTTATGTGCAGACGTTGGCATCTGGCGAGATTCAGAAAGTGTCGGATTTCCCGGGTTTAAATAGTGCACCGTCGTTTAGTCCTGACGGTCG
>CACAXU010000032.1 GCA_902536515.1 uncultured Litorivicinus sp.
CTACTGACCACTATTCGATGCAAGCATGGGCTCTTTATTTTTGGCCATCCAACCGTGATGGCATTGATCGATACGCAACACCTGAAGGACAAGTGATCCCGACGGCCACACGTCGTCGCAATCAATATGACAATTGGGATGTGCTGTCGAAGCCAACTCAGTCGTTGTTGCATATCGGGCAGTATTCTGAAGAGCTGGCAGAACGATGTGCTTCATTTAGCGAGCTCGGTCCAGTGTTCCAAGTGATGCCGGATGGAACGATTCGTTCCAGTTTGGCTGTTTACCGTTGTCAAAACTTCAACCCTGAGCCTGCATGGCCTGTGATCGGTCGGCACTAGCGCATGGTTTGGATCATGGGACACGATCTTTCGAGCGGTAATGCCAATGGGTGCATCACTGTAATCGGGTTGAAAAAAGTTAGATTGCTCAGGAGCAGGGGAATGATTCGGTCCGTCAGTGGTTTAAGTATGTTTAAAAGTCGCGTCCGATCATATGCGTTGATCAGCGCCAAAATGATTTAGTCAACTAAAAACAATGCGTCGGTCATCGCGCTGAGCTCGGATGGCCCTGGCCTTAGGCGTCGATTGCAGATTGCAAATAGTATTTTTCTGGTTGAATGCTGACTTAGCAGTTGGTTTTGCTCGTCAAGTCTTTTGATTTTCATTTAATTGACGAGCCCTCTCATTTGCTCTTCAATGATGTTATAGCTTTGCGTTTAGAGGGCATGAATATGTTGCAAGCAAAAGGGTTAGTATTAATTGATGCACTGTTGGACAGGGGCAGTAGCCAGTTCCGAACCCTCTTTTTGGTTTTAGCCGGCTCCTTGTTACTCACACTATCGGCTAAGGTTCAGGTGCCTTTCTATCCAGTTCCGATGACTCTACAAACGTTGGTCGTGTTGTTGATTGGCGTCGCTTTTGGTTGGCGTATGGGTGTCGCTACAGTGTTTGCGTATCTTGTTCAAGGCGCGATGGGTTTGCCTGTGTTCGCTGGGACGCCTGAGAAAGGGTTGGGTCTTTTGTACATGGTAGGACCAACAGGCGGCTATCTGGTGGGTTTTGCGCTCGCTGCTGCGACAACAGGTTGGTTGGCTGAACGCGGCTTGGATCGCTCTGTGATCGGAACAGCAATTGCAATGGTCGCCGGTAATGTCGTGATCTATGCGTGTGGGTTCGTCTGGTTGTCGACCTTTGTTGGCATGGATAAAGCGGTGATCTTTGGCATAGCTCCATTCTTGTTCGGTGACTTAGTGAAGATTGCATTGGCAACCGTCATGCTGCCAATGATCTGGAAGTTTTTGAATCATCACCAACTGTGATGGTTAGAGGCAACTTAACAAGTCGCCTCAAACTCTTTGAGCAGTAATGCATGGCTTGCGGTGGCTGCGCGTGGGCCATACTGCGTGATCAGATAACCGGATGTATGCACTCCAAAGCGTGCTGATTTTTCAAAGCCCCAATCATTTAATAATCCATATAGAAATGCTCCAGCGAACATGTCGCCAGCGCCATTGGTATCCACAGGCGTCACAAAACGGCCAGGCAAATCAAAGCGTTGTGTGCCATCGAAAACTGTTGCGCCATCTTTGCCGCGTGTGCAGGCCCATTGAGTTGCTGTGTGCGATAATGTGGACAAGGCTCCTTCAATTGATTTTTCGCCAGTCCAAGTCATGGCTTCTTGTTCATTACAGAACAACAAATCAACACCATCGCCAACCATCTCAGAGACCTGGTCTCTAAAGTAAGTGACCATGGCAGGGTCTGAAAATGTCAGCGCCACTCGAACCCCTGCATCTTTTGCAATTTGGTGCGCCCGGATGGCAGCTCCGCGAGCCTTATCGGAGCTTGCCAAGTAGCCTTCGATATAGAGCATTCTTGATGCTTTTAAGGCTGTTTCATCAATCTCATGGGCACCAAGATCACCGGTAATGCCGAGGAACGTATTCATGGTGCGTTCGGCATCATCTGTCACCATAACCAAACAGCGTCCAGTCGTTCCTGGCTCGCGGATTTGATCGAGATTAGTTGCGACACCAGATTCTACGAGATCTTGATGATAAAAGGCCCCCAGCTCGTCATCCGCCACTTTGCAGCTGTAAAATACCTTGGCCCCGAAGTTTGCCGCTGCGATGAGCGAGTTGGCAGCTGATCCACCGGACGCTTGCTTTTTCAGCTCGCCCCGACTGCGAAGCTGCTCTTCTAGCAGGGTTACTTGTGCATCATCGATTAAGGTCATCATGCCCTTCTCGACACCCAGTCTAACCAACAGCTCGTCTGAAATGTGGTATTCGGTATCAACCAATGCGTTACCGAGCCCATACAAGTCAAAGCGCACCATTAAAGAACCTTGGTCACTGCGTCACACAGTGGATCTATGTTGGCTGGGGTGATACCCGCAACATTGATCCGGCCTGAACCGACAATGTAGATGTGATTGTTAACGCGAAGTTTCAATACCTGCTCTGGTGTGAGACCTGAAAAGCTAAACATTCCTTTTTGATGGATTATAAAATCAAAATCGACCACTTGCTGACGATCGGTCATTCCTTGGACAAAGGCTTGACGCATCGCTTTGATTCGGGACCGCATCTCTGCAAGCTCCTCGATCCACAATGCTTTTAATGTTGCATCCCCAAGAATCGTTGCTACGATCTTTCCGCCGTGAGCAGGCGGGGTTGAGTAAATCGCTCGAATGGCAGCCTGCATATGGCTGAATGCATTGATCGCATCATTGGTTGTTTCTTCGACAACAGTGATCGCGCCGATTCGCTCACTGTAAAGACCGAAATTCTTTGAGAAGGAGCTTGCAATCAACACAGATAAGCCTGCATCGAGTAATACATGAAGTCCAGCGCGATCTTCCTCTAACCCCTCCCCAAAGCCTTGATACGCGAAGTCGACAAGGCAAATGAGACTCTTCGCTTTTGCTTGCGTTGCGATCGCTTCCCATGCTGTCTGATCAAGGTCGATCCCTGATGGATTATGACAACAACAGTGCATAATAACGATGTCGCCTTCAGCGACGCCTTCGAGATCTGCCATGAAGCCTTCGCCGTCGAGGCTCTGTGACGCCTTGTCGTAGTAACGATAGTCTTTAACAGGAAATCCAGCAGCTTCAAAGATCGCTTGATGGTTGGCCCAGCTCGGATTGGAGAGCCATACGGTTGCTTTCGGCGCGGCACTTAAGAGGAAGTCCGCAGCGACTCGTAGCGCGCCAGTTCCACCTGGTGTTTGTGCAGTTTTCGCTCGACCCTCTTGGATGATCGCGTGATCTGCTCCGAACAGAAGCTCTTGCGTGTGGGTTGCTAATTCAGGGACACCTGGGATTGAGAGATAGCCTTTGCTTGATTCGTTTTTCAGAAGATGAGTCTCAGCCTGCGTCACTGCTTTTAGGATCGGTGTCTTCCCTGTCGCGTCCTGATAGACACCAACTCCTAAATTAATTTTATCGGGGTGAGCATCGGCTTTGAACGTTTCAGTTAAGCCAAGAATTGGATCGGCAGGGGCCAAATCGAGTTGGAACATTGAAGTCACTCCAGAGACATCATTCGGAAAGGGCGCGATTGTCGCACAATTTGGATTTAAAACGCGAGATCGACTCAGGTCTGAGGCAATCTGGCTCGGAGGGCAGCTCGTGTCGGCCGCTGCAATCCCTCAATGGTTAGTGCGTCGTTATCCGGATCAATTGCACATTCAAACGACTCAAATTGCATCCAGTCGGTTTTGCGCTGTTCCTCAGTTGCTGTTACTGACACATCGAGACACTCGATTGACTCAAAACCGACACGCTCGAGCCAGCGTGACAAGGCAGCCACTGAGGGAAGGAACCAAACATTATTCATTCGTGCGTAGCGATCGGGTGGAACCAAACAGGTGGTCTCGTCACCGTAGATCACTAGAGTTTCTAAAATGAGCTGTCCACCAGGTTTTATCCATCGTTTCAACTGCTCAAGATGATGGATTGGGTCTTTGCGGTGGTACAGGACACCCATCGAAAATACCGTATCAAAATCGAGAATTCCGGCATCAAACTCTTCGAGTGTAACTGGCAGGGACGCAGCGTTCGGGTGTCCCAGGATACTTTTGACGGTTGCAAACTGACATTGGAATAACACACTCGGATCGATTCCAAGCACTTCCTGAGCGCCAGCTTCGAGCATCCGCCAGAGGTGGTAGCCAGATCCCGAACCCACATCAAGCACACGGTGACGCGTTAGATTAATTTTCGCCTGCAAACGATCCCATTTCAAATCACTACGCCATTCAGTGTCGAGGTAGATGGGACCAAACTTGAATGGACCTTTGCGCCAGGGCATCAGACCACGAAGTGCGTTTTCGAGTGGTTGTTCAGCCGCTTCTGGAATGTGCGCGAGACCAACAGCACGACCTAACGTCCTGGATGCTGGGTCCATGCTCGGGATACGTGATATGGCCTCTGACCAACGCTTCAGATCACCGTGACCGAGTCGTCGGTCAATGATTGATTGATGTCGAGTGACAAGGTCCGGCAGCCATGGAAGCTCGGGGTGCGTCCATGCATCGTCGATTTGAATCATGCGATGGCAGCCCACGCTTTGAAGTTCAGGCAGTGGAAGAACTCAGTAACCTCCGTAAATCCGACGCGTGTGAGTCGATTGATGTGAGTATTTGCTGTTTCTGGGATCAAAACATTTTCGATCGCCTGACGTTTGCCAGAAATTTCCAGTTCGGAGTAGCCATTGGCGCGTTTAAAGTCTAAATGCAAAGCGTTGAGGGTATCTTGCGCTTTCAGATCCTCTTGCATGATTTTTTCTGCCATTATGAGCGCGCCACCGGGACACAGTGCACGATGGATCTCGCTTAATAATTGCTCGCGTTTGTCTTGCTCGATAAATTGCAATGTGAAATTCAGTGCGACAACTGAGCACGGCTCGAATGCCATGGTTGAAATATCACCATGCATCCACTCAATCGGTAGGGGGTCAACTAAGCGGTCGGTTAGACTGGATTGTGCTTGGGCGAGCATGGCTTTCGAATTATCGACAGCGACGATTCGACAGCCGGGTGTTGTCACTTGATTGGCGATCGCAAGGGTTGTGGCTCCGAGTGAACATCCTAGATCGTAGATCACTGTATTGGGTTGTGCATAGCGTTTGGCAATTAGTCCGCTTGATCCAACGACATGGCCGTAGCCGGGCACACTTCGGCGAATCATGTCAGGGAAGACTTGTGCGACGTTTTCATCAAAACGAAACCCACCGATACTGCTAAACGCAGTTTGAAATAAGTTGTCTTCACTATCTGACATCAAGACTCCGGTGGTGAGGTTGGTTTCGGGATGTCATCATACCGGAGGTGGAGGAGATCTGAGACATGGAAATCACCTGGGTATTGGCTACGATTGCAATTGCGGGGGCTGTATTGGCGGCTTACTTTGCAAAACTTTGGTTGGCGGCGAAAGCTGAACTGGCTGAGCTTCTAGCGCGTTCTGAGGCCAACACCGAGATTGATCAGAAAACCGCGCTGATGAAAGCTGAGTTCGAAGCGCTGTCTCAGCGCTTATTGAATGAGCGCTCCAAAGAATTGACCTCACAGCACAGCGATTCGCTGACACAACTCTTAAAACCGTTGACCACAGAATTGGATTCGTTCAAAAAGCGTATGAACGAAGTCTATGAAAATGAGACGCGTGATCGAGTATCGCTTCGTCAGGAAATCGTGTCACTGAAAGCATTGAATCAAAAGATGTCTGATGATGCGATCAACCTGACCCGTGCGCTGAAAGGTGAAAATAAAACCGCAGGTAACTGGGGTGAGTTGATTTTGGATCAGGTGCTGAGTGCATCGGGTCTTCGTGAGGGTCATGAGTATTCGCGTCAGCAAAGCTTCACTAATGAAGAGGGTTCCCGCTTACAGCCTGATGTTGTTATTTCGTTGCCTGATGACAAGTGTTTAATTGTTGACGCGAAGTTATCTCTGAAAGACTATGAGCGGGCGATGTCAGCTGTGGATGATATTGAGCGATTGGACGCACTGAAAGCGCATGCCAATTCACTGAAGACTCACGTGAGAGGCTTATCAAGTAAAAATTATTCAGGGCTTCCAGGCATTACGACCGTTGATTTTGTCATCATGTTTGTCCCTATTGAGCCGGCATTTTCTGCTGCCTTTGAGACCCAGCCACAGCTCTTTACCGATGCGCTCGCTCAGGGCGTTGTGATTGCATCTCCATCCACCTTACTCGCTTTGTTACGCACCGTAGAGCATGTGTGGAGGATTGAGCACCAAAATCGGAATACGCGTCAAATAGCGGATTTGGGAGGCAAACTCTACGACCAATTTGTGCTGTTTGCGGAAAGCTTCCAAGATGTGGGCGATAAAATCCGCCGATCACAGGAAGCATTTGAAAAAGCAGGGCAGCGGTTGTCCACAGGCCGCGGCAATTTGGTTCGTCGCGCTGAACAATTGAAAACCTGGGGTGTGTCGTCGACCAAGCAAATGCCTGGTGAGCTTCAAGATCTAGATGACTGAAGCAGATTGAACACTGAACCTGTTTGCAGTAGTGCCTTACAACTGATCGATCCTTGTTCGAATAGGCGGCGAGCCGCCATGAATTCTTTGGCTGCATTCACAGCTTCGATTGCCGTGACATGGTCACTATTATGGCGAATGACCACGCGTTCTGTTTGGGTGTCGATTAGGCAAGTTTCGTCGTCATTGCGCGCAGCAAGGCCTGCGATTTGTAATTTTAACTTGCCTTGATCGGACCAGAACCACGGTGTCGCCTTAAAGGGTTCGGGGGCGCCGAGTAATCGTTTTGCGAGCGTACTGGCTGAGTCATTGGCTTCAGAGATTGATTCGATCCGCATCACCTTATCGAGATGCGGTTGTGTATGGAGGCTGACTTCGCCGATTGCTGAAACGCGTGGATGTGTAGTCTGCATCAAAGGATCTGTTGGGATCCCTTCGGATGTCCCTAGGCCGCATGCGGTTGCGAGTTGAGTATTGGGTTCGGCGCCAATGGCGACAATGACCAAGTCTGCTGGGACAGGCCCATGATTGGTGATGAGTGAAGCGCTGTCTTGGTCATACCGTTCAATTGTGACACCTACGCGGATTGACGCGGGTGTTTCCTCGAGAAGACGGTCTGCCGCTTTGACAGAGATTTGTGGAAGCGCGCGAATCCCTTTGACCAAGACCCGGATTGTGCGTTCTGGACGGCCGAGGCTGGAAGCCAGTTCGAACGCCAAAAACCCGGCGCCGATAATGGCAATATTGTACGCTGCATCAAGTGCTTTATGTAAGTGTATCGTATCACTCAGTGTTCGGATGACATGCACTTTATCAGCGGGAAGTCCGTCGATAGCCAGTGTCTTTGCCCGCGTGCCCGTAGCCAGGACGATATGATCCACTGTATGGCGACCATGCTTGCTGGCGATCACTCCTTGATCCGGTTCGATCGACACCACGTGGTCGTGAATCCACTCAAGCGACGCATGGGTTTCGATTGGCTCTGGGAGCAAGCGAATTGACTCGGTGTCGGTTGGATTATGTAGCCAGGTTTTCGATAATGGGGGACGCTGGTATGGCCGATGCGATTCGCCGTTAAAGACGAGTATTTTGCCAGCAAACTGCCCGCGGACGAGCTCTGCGATCAGAGTACAGGCGGCCTGACCAGCCCCAACAATCCCGATATTCATCAATACTGACGCTTTGCGATTGTGAGCGTGAGCCCGTCGTGTTGCTCATTGAGTTGTACCTGACAGGCAAGGCGTGACTGAGGTGTTGGGTCAACTGCGAATGACAGCATGTCAGCTTCCGACGAACTCGGCGCGCTGAGTGTTCCATCCCAATCCGAAGTCAACATCACATGGCAGGTCGCGCAAGAGCAGCCTCCACCACATTCCGCCAGAATGCCGTCAACACCCGCTCGATGCGTGGCTTGAAGGATGGTTTCCCCAGGTTGAAATACCACGTCAATGGCGTGTTCATTGGGATCGATACAGGTCAGTTGGGGCATCAGGGTTCCTCA
>CACAXU010000033.1 GCA_902536515.1 uncultured Litorivicinus sp.
GACAGTAGCTCCAGCAAAAACATCCACCGTCGAATCATTAATGGAGAAAATCGATGGACTTGAGATGAAGCTCGATACTTTAGGGAAGAAGCTCGCAAAACTGGATCTTGCTGCAGAGCCTCAATCGTCATCTACTTTGACCGCTTATCCAGATAGCAGCTTAAGTTCCGAAACCCAAGATCAACCTTCAGCGGCCAAGCCAGTGATCGAAGTGGCAGATGATCCGAGCGTGAACCTTTTAAGTCTTCTTCCAGCTCCAGCTCAGAGGCTGATCGCATCTGTATCGAGTGATTCTTCGATTAGTGTGATCACGAGCGCGCTGAAAAAGTCCAATTCTTCGGTAGGGATGACGATTTTGTTGGTTATAGTCGCTATGTTACTCGGACTAATTCTTTCCTTGAGGATTCGCAAAAAAACACGGTCTAAAAAAGAGGTCGATGAAGTCGAGGAAGTCGATGAAGTCGATGAAGTCGAGGAAATCGATGAAGTCGAGGAAATCGAAAAAGTCGAAGAAGTCGAAGAAGTCGAGCATATAAGGACTGAAGAAACGGAGTCTCTCGATGATCCAAGGAGTTCACCGACGGAAATCGCTGTTGCTACCCTGAAAGAGAAACTTGAGGACCCCTCTCGTAAATCCGAGGCTGAGAGTTTGTATGGCTCAGACGGAGAAGAGTTGATCGCAGCATTTTCAGCTGACGCATTGAATGAGCACCCTGAATGGGGTGAAGACCCGGATGATGAGGCTGAGATTGCTTCACATCAGCTGGAGCTCGCACAAAAATATATTGAGATGAACATGGTGCAGACAGCCCTTGACATTTTGGATCGTGTTTCAGTTTCTCCTCACAAAGAGAGTGCCGAAGCTGCTCGTGCACTAATTGATGTCCACCGAGACTGATCCGACACTATGCCGCATCGCGATTTCTGTTGAGTATGATGGCTCAGGGTATCGTGGCTGGCAGGCGCAAAAGCATGACTCTCAAGTTGTGCAGACAGTAGTGGAAAAAGCCCTATCCAAGGTCGCTGATGAGCCAATTAACGTGGTGTGCTCAGGTCGTACGGACTCTGGAGTGCATGCAAGTTCGCAGATCTGTCACTTCAACACGGTTGCTCACCGTGATCCCTACAACTGGGTCATGGGGGTGAATACACAACTGCCGAATGATATTTCGCTATCTTGGGCAAAGCGAGTAGACCCTGAATTTCATGCGCGCTTTGGTGCACGATCGCGACAATACGTGTATCTCATAAGCCAATCATCGTTTCGCAGTGCGCTACTAAGAAATTCAATGACGATCACGCATAAACGTCTTGATCCAGAATTGATGGCTGAAGCGGCGCACTCTTTGCTGGGAACACATGATTTTAATGCGTATCGGTCAGCTCAATGTCAGTCGAAAACATCTATACGAACGCTCAGTCGTTTGAGTGTGCATTGTCATGAAGGTTTGATCGCAGTGCATGTTGAAGCAAATGGTTTTTTGCAGCACATGGTCCGAAATATCGTTGGCGTTTTAACAGCCATTGGCGCACAAGAAGAAACAGTGACCTGGGCGAGACAGGTTCTCGAATCAAAAGACAGAACGAAGGGTGGTGTGACTGCGCCACCGCACGGATTGTATTTCTTAGGTCCGACATATGATGATCATTTCGGTCTTCCAAAAACCGTTAGAATTCCGCAGATAGCCAAAGACATTCTGCGCTCAGATCCGTTACAGTAGGTGTCATGACGCGAGTAAAGTTTTGTGGGCTGACGCATGAGGAAGATATTGCTCGAGCCGTGAAGCTCGGGGTTGATGCGCTTGGCTTCGTTTTTTACGCTCCAAGTTCGCGCAGTGTAGCGACCGATTCTGCGGTGAAGTTGATGTCCTCAGTACCTGCGTTCGTGACTCGGGTGGGGTTGTTCGTCAATGAGCAGCCGGAGACCATACAAAAAATCTTTGAGCGGACAAGGCTCAATTTGATTCAGTATCACGGTGACGAAAGTCCCGAATTCTGCGATGCTGTCGGTTTACCCTTTATCAAAGCATTTCGAGTGCGGCCGGGTATTGACATCCAGACTGAAATGGATAGATATCCCAATGCGTCTGGATTTTTACTGGATGCATACGTGAAAGGACAACCGGGAGGTACTGGTGAACCTTTTGATTGGGGACTGATTCCGCAGTCAAATGCACCAATCATACTCGCTGGTGGATTATCCCCGGACAACGCAAAGGACGCGATTGAACAAGTCGCACCCTGGGCCTTGGATGTCAGTGGAGGCATTGAGACCAAGCCAGGACGTAAGGATCCTGATAAAATGGCGCGCTTTATGAACGCGTGTCGAAACTAATCTGAGAGCAATATGGCACTAACAGAACAAGAATTAAGATCATTGGACTATGAACCCGATACAGGCGGACATTTTGGTGATTACGGCGGGCGCTACGTATCTGAGACCCTGATGGCGGCACTCAGCGAGCTCGATCAGAACTATCAAAAACTGAAAAACGATCCCGATTTCCAACGGGAATTCGATGCTGACCTTGCCTCATTCGTTGGTCGTCCTTCTCCCTTATATCACGCCGAGCGTTGGTCAAAAGCCACCGGCGGAGCCCAGATTTACTTTAAGCGGGAAGACTTGAACCACACGGGCGCTCACAAGGTAAACAACACTATCGGGCAAGCCCTATTGGCAAAATATTCCAGAAAGCCAAGAGTAATCGCCGAAACTGGGGCTGGCCAACATGGTGTTGCTTCAGCGACTGTAGCCGCTCGGCTTGGTCTTGAGTGCGTCGTGTACATGGGCGCTGACGATGTCGAACGTCAGTCACCGAATGTTTACCGCATGAAGTTGCTGGGTGCCACGGTTGTCCCAGTCGAGTCAGGCTCGAGGACTTTGAAGGACGCGCTTAATGAAGCTATGCGGGACTGGGTGACGAACGTCGACGACACTTTTTACATCATTGGTACAGTGGCTGGCCCAGCCCCTTATCCCCAGATTGTTCGGGACTTTAACGCCGTAGTGGGCCGTGAAGTGAAGTGGCAATCGAAGGAATTATTCGGTCAGTATCCTGATGCGTTAGTCGCCTGCGTTGGTGGTGGATCCAACGCGATCGGTCTGTTTTATCCGTTCCTCAAGGACACTGAGGTTGCTATTTATGGTGTTGAAGCTGCTGGCCGGGGGCTTTCCACACGTCAGCACGCTGCACCATTGTGTTCTGGCCGCCCGGGTGTCCTTCATGGTGCGAAGACGTATCTCATGGATACAAATGATGGGCAAATTGCGCACACCCATTCTGTATCGGCTGGGCTGGATTATCCGGGTGTTGGTCCAGAGCATGCCTACTTGAAAGATATCGGGCGCGCGAACTACGTCGGTGCCACAGATGAACAGGCGTTGTGTGCATTTCATGAAGTGTCGCAAGTTGAAGGCATCATTCCTGCTTTAGAGACAGCCCACGCATTAGCCTATGCCAAGACGCTTGCAGCGACGATGCGTTCTGATCAAACCGTTGTCGTCAATATGTCAGGGCGGGGAGATAAAGATATCTTCACCGTTGCTAAATTGGACGGAATTTCGCTGACATGAGCAGTAACCGCATTCAACAGCGCATGGACGCACTAAGTGCAATTGGCCGTAAAGCCTTGATTCCCTATATCGTCGCAGGGGATCCAACGCCAAGCGTGACTGTGCCCGCAATGCATGCAATGGTAGAAGCTGGCGCTGATATCATCGAACTTGGCATGCCTTTCTCGGACCCATTTGCAGACGGACCTGTCAATCAACGGGGTGCAGAACGCGCGATTGCGGGAGGTACGACGCTTCGTAGTGTATTGGATGCTGTCTCTAAGTTCCGCCAGACCGATCAACAAACACCCGTTGTATTGATGGGTTATTTGAATCCCGTTATCGCCATGGGAGAAACTGCTTTTTGTGACGCATGCGAAGAATCTGGAGTGGATGGACTGCTGATTGTTGACATGCCGCCTGAGGAAGAGGGCTCACTGGTACAAGGCGCGAAGCACCGTGGGCTTGATCTCATTTACCTTGCGGCACCAACCACGACGGATGCCCGCTTGGCTACCATTGGTCAAGCAACTTCAGGTTATCTCTATTACGTTTCGTTAAAGGGCATTACCGGGTCCTCGAAGCTTGATACGGGTGAAGTGAAAGAGCGTATTGAGCACATCCGCCAACATATTTCGGTCCCAATCTGTGTCGGTTTTGGCATTCGGACTGCCGAAGATGCTGCGGCAATTTCTTCAACTGCTGATGGCAGCATTGTGGGGACTGTTCTCGTCAGTCAAATTGAGTCATTAACCAATGATCCAGCAAAGATCCCCGAGGCATTGCAATCGATTTTGAAACCGATGCGTGAGGCGATGGATGCTAATGCGTAGTCGTAGAGGGAATGCATGAGTAACTGGCTCGACAGAATTGTACCGACTGCTGTAAGGACAAAAGCGGTTGAGCGTAAAGCGAGCGTGCCTGACGGGCTCTGGTCGAAATGTGGTGCGTGCGAAGCGGTTCTGTATCAACCTGAACTTGAGCGAAATCAGAGCGTTTGCCCAAAGTGTGGGCATCATGGCCGACTTGGAGCACGTGCTCGGTTAGATGGATTTCTAGACGAGGGTTCGAGCACCGAGCTGTTCAAAGAATTGGTCGCAGAAGATCGCTTGAAATTTAAAGACCAAAAAAGGTATAAGGATCGTCTTGCTCAGTCGCAAAAATCGACGGGCGAAAATGACGCTTTGGTTGCCATGGAGGGGACCCTCCAATTAAAACCTCTTGTCGCAGTTGCTTTTGAGTTTGCGTTTATGGGTGGTTCGATGGGTGCGGTTGTTGGCGAAAAATTTGTGCGTGCCGCAGAGCTTTGCCTGGAGAAGCGTCTGCCACTAGTCTGTTTCTCAGCATCTGGTGGAGCACGTATGCAGGAGGCACTGTTATCTCTAATGCAGATGGCGAGAACATCCGCGGTGCTCGAAAAAATGCGTGAAAAAGGAGTCCCTTATATCTCGGTCCTCACAGATCCAGTATTTGGTGGGGTCTCCGCATCTTTTGCAATGCTTGGTGATTTGAATATCGCTGAGCCAAAGGCGCTGGTTGGTTTCGCAGGCCCTCGAGTGATTGAGCAAACCGTCCGCGAGACGCTTCCGGAAGGTTTCCAACGAGCCGAGTTCCTATTGGAACATGGTACTGTGGATATTATTGTTCCGCGTCCTGAAATGCGCGACACCCTTGCTCGCATTTTATCTCGTCTGAGTCATTGAGAACAATGCTTGATTGGGAGCGTCATCTTGAGGCGCTCTCACCGCCTTCCCAGATTGAATTAGGTCTTGAGCGCGTTGGTGAGGTGTGGTCGAGGCTTCGACGCACTGGTTCGTCTCGAGTTGTCACGATTGCGGGCACCAACGGTAAGGGCTCAACTGTCGAAGTTGCTGGTCTTATTGCAGATCACGCAGGACTCTCTTATGGACAATACACCTCTCCACATATCCGTCGGATACATGAACGCATCCGCATCAATGGTCAGATGGTCAGTGATGAACAACTGATTCGCGCTTTCGAAATTGTTGAAGCTGCTAAATCGGATGTCTTTCTTACGTACTTCGAATTCCTGACATTAGCGTGTTTCGTGCTCTTTGATACAGCTCGCCTGGATCTTTGGATTTTAGAGATTGGGTTGGGCGGTCGTCTTGATGCGGTCAATCTGATTGATCCTGATGTTTCGGTTATTACCTCGATTGGGTTCGATCATCAAGCGTATCTCGGGAATTCCTTGGAAGAGATTGCGGTGGAAAAATCTGGTGTGATGCGTGAACGCACCCCAACATTTTCTGCGGCATCGAATGTACAAAGGACTTTGTTAACTGAAGCCCAGCGACACCATGCTGAATTGTTCTGGGTTGATCAGGCATTTGACGGTAGTACCCTGACCGCACCCAACTCTGGCCTCGTGCTTGATGTTTCATCCGCTCGTCTTCCAAGAATCTCGATTGCACTTGGTTACCTTGCGATGGATGCGCTTGGTTATCTCACGTCACGATCCATTGAAGAGACAGTGAATGAAGCGTCAATTATAGGGCGAATGTCGTCGCACGTGATTGGCGGTCGTAATTACATATTGGATGTGGGTCACAACGCATTGGCATGTGAGTTTGTGACACAGTCACTTGAAGCAAGTATCTCTTGTCAGCAACGGGTTGTGATCTTTGGGGCGTTGCAGGATAAAGACGTCAATGCAATGTTGCCGATTTTGAAAGGATTTACCGATCGGGTTGTATTGGTTGGCATTGAAGGTGAGCGAGGTCGATCCATTCAATCGCTCGAAGAATCGTGGTTGTCACTTTTTGAACAGACGTGTTGGCGGAGTTTTGCTACACTTCCGATCGCAATTAGGGAGCTATCTTCTGAATTGAATTTGGATGATCAGGTTTTGGTTATTGGATCCTTTGTATTAGTGGCAGACGCACTTCGGCATGACCTCTTCAACTGAACAAGCACGGACAAATCCAGCCACGCATCGGAGGAAACATCAGTGGATTGGCGCGGCAACCTTGGTTGCGGTTGCGGCTTTGATATTACCTTGGCTTCTAACACCGCGTTTTGAATCAATTCGTGAACAGGGACCGCCTTTGACACGGTTACCTGATCCACCGCAAATCTCTTCGGAATACGTGGCTCCTTCAGCCATTGATCAGGCAGTTCTGCAGGAGAGTCGTGACAAACTCGACGGCTTGATGGGCGCGCCGATCGGTGATGAAGCTCAAGCCAGCTTCATCCTGCAAGTGGGCGCATTTCAGAATCGTCAAAATGCGCAGACGTTACAGTTAAAACTTGAAGCGCTTGATATTGGGCGCGTTTACCTGAGAACAGAAGAGTCACTAACTCGTGTTTACGTTGGTCCGTTACTTGACCGAACAACCGCTGAATCAGCTGTCATCACAATTGAGACGCAATTGTCATTAAAAGCTCAAATCGAGCAATATGACGTCCGTGAGCATGGTCAAACATGACCGAGCAGCTTGACGCAGGCTTGAGCTTAGCTCCCTTCGACTGGGCCATCGTAGCTGTACTCGCAATTTCCACACTAATGAGTTTACGTCGGGGCTTTCTCAAAGAAGCATTGAGTCTCGGGATATGGATCGCTGCATTTGTCGTTGCGCGACAGTGCCATGAGCCGATGGATCAGTTACTAGAAACACACATTGTGGACTCACTGGTGCGTTCAATTGCCGCCTTTGCGGCATTATTCGTCGGAACGTTATTGGTTGGAGCGGCGCTCGGCTTTTTGCTCGGAGCACTCATTAACGCAACGGGTTTGTCATCCACAGATCGTGTGCTGGGGATGGTATTTGGATTTGCGCGAGGCGCATTGATTATCACTGTGGTGATTGGATTATTAAATCTCACCCCATTGGTAGGTGACAGTTGGTACACTACCGCAACACTTGCGCCGCATTTTGAGACAGTGGCGCAATGGGCTTTGGATCAACTGTCAGCCTCTGGCTTTGAACCGTCAATTAGCTGACGATAGGGATTTCGGTCATGTGTGGAGTGGTTGGCATATTTGGTCGTGGTAACGTGAATCAGGCGTTATTCGACGCACTTACTGTTTTGCAGCATCGAGGCCAAGATGCTGCTGGAATGGTGACCTCAGCAAACGGTAAGTTCTATCTGCGAAAGGACAACGGGCTCGTGCGTGACGTTTTCAGAATGCGTCATATGCAATACCTAGTCGGTAACATGGGTATTGGCCATGTCCGCTATCCGACAGCGGGAACAAGGTCGTCTGCAGAGGCTCAACCCTTCTATGTCAATA
>CACAXU010000034.1 GCA_902536515.1 uncultured Litorivicinus sp.
GGCGCACTTGTTCTTGCTTTACTACGCGGTGCTGTCCGCGATCACACCCCCGGTTGCGGTCGCCGCCTTTGCGGCCGCGTCTATCGCGAACGATAACCCGATGAAGATATCGTTCAAGGGCGTCCAGTTTGCAGTAGGTGCGTTTTTGTTGCCGTTCTTCTTCGTCATGGATCCCGCGCTCTTGGGTGAGGGCTCCACCTCTGAGGTCGTCTGGGCGACCTTGAGGGCGGTGCTCGCGTTTTCTTTGATCTCGGTTGCGTCTGCCGGGTGTTTCCTTAGCGCCCTAAGACCATCCCAGCGGTTGGTCACCTTTGCTGTGGTCATCCCTCTGCTTGCCCCGTATTTGATGTATCAATCATTGGGGTTTGTCGCTGGTGTCGTTATTTTGTTTTGGTTCTGGTTCACTAGTGGGGCCAGAGTAGTCAAGGGGTAGGTCACCTACACCATAATAATAAAGGAGCGTTTATGCTTACTGTAAAGAAAACAATTAAGGCCGCTATTCTTGGTACCTGTCTAGGGCTAGCCTCGATGGGAGCGGTTGCGAAAGATAATTATATTTTAGCAGGAGCCAGTCCAGGCGGCTTATGGTCGCTCCTGGGAGCCGGTGTCGATAAGGCGATGCGTGCTAGTTATCCAAATACGACAGTAACCTATCAGACCTCGGGTGGTGGTTTTGCCAATGCAGTGCAGGTTGCGTCTCAAAAGGTGGATTTTGGCATTATGCACGATGCAGAGGCGAAGATCGCTGCGAAAGGCACGGATCCCTATAAAGCGCCGGTCACTAATCTGCGCGCGATGGCTGTGATGTATAACTTTGGCGCATTCCAACCGATGGTAACCAAAGACTTCGCCGATAAGTATGGTATTTCTTCATATGAAGATCTGAAATCGAAGAAACCACCCGTTCGGTTGATTATTAATAAGCGAGGCATAATCGCGCATAATCAGGCGTTGGAAGTGTTGGCTGCATACGGTATCACTGTAAGCGATATTGAATCGTGGGGTGGTAGCGTTCAGTACTCCGGGTCAAAGGGTATTGTTGAGCTCATGAAGAACCGTCAGGGTGACATGGTGATGAATAATCTCTTCGTCGGGCACTCGTCGATTCGTGATATGTTGAACTCAATGTCGATGGTCATGATGCCGGTGTCACAGGCGGTGAGAGATAAGGTCAGTAGTGCGATGGGGACCGGTCAGATGGTGATACCTGGCAAGGCCTACGATATCCTGTCTGATGATTATCCCACGTTGGCGTTGACGGCGATGCTAGTTGTCAATTCTGATACATCAGACGATGAGGTCTACAAGGTGACTAAGGCCCTCATAAACAATATCAGCGAGATTCAGGGCGTACATAAGGCAATGCGTGCGCTGAATCCGGAGATGATGGTCAAGCAGAACGCGATCCCATTTCACCCGGGTGCGGTTAAGGCGTACAAAGAGGCTGGATTAATGTAGATGGCCTCGTTCTCGAAAAGGCCCGGATATTGTCCGGGCTTTTTTTGGTCTAGTTGCGGCAGAGTGTCTTCCAGTCTGTCTCTTTCGAGTGGACACCCTCATAAGAGTTAATCTGAGTGTGTTTCAACACCGATTTCGATCCAAGCGCCTCCCCGCTAGCCTCCATGGTCTTAGCTGCGTCAACCATAAGCTTTCGAAACTCGACCACAGCCATATCAGAAGCACCAAGCGTATCGGTCGTCCTGTCGACTATCGCACCCATCGAGACCCACATGATGATGTCTTGGTTTGGGATGCCAGGTACTCCTGTAAAGTTTCCTTGTTTCATCAGGGTCCGATCTTGGAGGAATCTGTTTTCTGGTTGTCTTTTCGATACCCAGTTCTCGTCAAGATCCTCTCCGGGTACTGAGTGGTTAAATCGCCTCCACTCCGCGGTGTCAGGACAGGTTTCGCCGCCCGAAGCAATAAAATTCAGTATGGAGTTCTTGTCATCGATCGGGACGACTACTGTCGTGACGTTATAGCTGGAATTCGGTGGAATCAGACAAGTAAACGGGGCGATATACTCAGTTACTCGGAAATACTCATTAAGTGCCGGCTGCTTAATTGGATGCCGAATCGCCGCGTAATGGAAGCCGTAGTCAGTCCGCTCGACCTGCATTCTGGGTGACCTATCAGTCGACGGCCGGTACCACGCTTTATCATCAGCCGCGGCTCCCTCGACCTTTGCGGGTACCATATCTGACGAATGGAGGCTTGACGAGTGAGACGAATCAATCTGACCCTCCATGATCTGAGCCCAGTTTGCAGGGATACGGATTTTCGTGACTGAGACCTTGGTGTCAGCCGTGGGTGCGAAGGCAGGTGGTTGAAACTCCGGTGTGTCGTCCTCGTTACCGAGCCACGCCCAGACAAACGCTCCCCATTCTTGCGTTTGATATGCGTTATGTCTCACCTTCGTAATTAGGTCGCTACCCTTTGGCTCGGAAGGCATGCCTACACATTTCCCACTCACGTCGAATTTCCAGCCGTGGTACAAGCAGGTTAGGCCACAGTTTTCATTGCGGCCATAAAGCAGAGACGCGTGCCGGTGTGGGCAGAGTTCATCGAGTAAACCGACAGCCCCGTTGGTATCTCTGAAGGCGACATAGCGACAACCAAATACTTCGATAAGAATCGGGGTCCCATCATTTTCAGGGAGTTCCTCACTCAGGCAGATGGGGACCCAGTGGCTCCTCATGATCCTCTCCATGGGGGCTCTATCGGTGACTTTCGTTAATAGCTCGTTCTCTTCTGGGGTCAGCATATCAATCCCTATCTTGTACTATTATCGTTGCGTGTGTTTACACCACACCAGCAAACGTTTAGATTTCTAATTATATTTACTTAGATATCGAAATCAATGAATAAGAGCAACGAACTCAATCTGTTAGTCAGCGAAAAACGAGAGGTCGCGAAGGACATTCTCGAGTTCCGCTTCGCCGCCCCCGACGGATCAGGGCTTCCTCCGTTTTCCCCGGGTTCACATATCGCGGTGATGACTCCCAGCGGTGCTAATCGACAGTACTCTCTGATTAACGTCGGTCATCAGCCAGAGTTTTACCAAATCGCGGTCAAGTTGGAGCCCGAGTCTCGAGGAGGATCTCAGTCAATGCATGCTGACTTGGGGATTGGAGATCCCGTTACCGTGCAGGCTCCAGAAAATAGCTTTCCCCTGATCGAGGCCCCTGAGTATCTATTTATCGGAGGCGGTATCGGTATCACCCCGTTGGTGGGCATGGCGTCTTTTTGTGATGCCAACGACAAGCCATTTCGCTTGATCTATTGCGCTCGCTCGGAAGAACACGCGGCGTATTGTGAGCAATTGAAGAGCACGTTCGGGGATCGTGTGGTTGTCCACTTTGATGGCGGTGATCCAGAGAAGGCCTATGACTTTTGGGAAGAATTTATGATCCCCAATGCGAACCATACCTACTGCTGCGGACCGAAACCACTCATGGAGGAGATACAGGCCTTAAGTGGGCACTGGCCGGAGGAGCAGATTCATTTTGAGGATTTCAATCCACAGAGTGGCAGGGAGTACATAAACTCACCTTTTGTCGTATCAATTAAATCGACCGGTGAGAGCTTTCAGGTTGACGAGGCTAGCACGATACTGGAAACACTGCGCTCGAATGGTTTGAGGGTTCCAAGCTCTTGCGAAAGCGGTACCTGCGGCTCATGTAAGATGCGGCTAGTGGCTGGCGAGGCGGAACACAGGGACTTTGTTCTGGAATCAGACGAGTATGATTCTGCCATCATGGTCTGCGTGTCTCGTGGCAGGGGTGATATCGAGATTGACTTCGAAGATTATTGATCCGATTCGAGTTGGAGTGGTCGGCCTCGGAAGAGGTTTCACCTTAACAGCGCCGTCTGCGCTTGAAAGCCAGCTGGTCGAGTTTGTTGCTGCAGCGGCGCCACGTGATGAGTCTCAAAAAGCGTTTCGGTCAGTCTTTCAGGGGCGCGCTTATTCCTCTTATGATCAACTGCTCTCAGACTCCTCTGTAGAGGCTATCCACGTTGCGACACCGCACCAGCTACATGCAGAGATGACCGTGGCGGCCGCAGAGGCCGGTAAGCATGTCCTAGTAGAGAAGCCGATAGCAATCTCAATGGCTGACGCTGAGCGCATGACCAGGGCGTGTGAGACGAATCAGGTAGCTTTGATCGTTGGTCCGGCTCACTCGTTTGATGCACAGATACTTACCACGAGACAGGTGATTGATAGCGAGCGGTTCGGTAGGGTGTTGGCGATCAATACTTTTAACTACACGGATTTTATGTACCGACCTCGTAGGGATGAGGAGCTCAGGACTGTTGATGGTGGGGGTGTGTTGTTTTCTCAGGGTGCTCATCAGTTTGATATCGTGAGGCTACTCGTGGGCGCACCTGTGAGTGAGGTATACGCGTCAACTGGTCACTGGGACAGGGATCGGAATACTGAGATTTCATATCAAGCAATGATACGATTCGCCAACGGAGCGGTGGCACAATGTACCTACTCGGGAATCGCTCGGTTTGATTCAGATGAGTTGATGGGCTGGGTTGGTGAGACGGGATACGTCAAAAACCCGCAGAACTATGGAAGTTCTCGCAAGGCGTTGGTCGACCTGACACGTGACCAGGAGCGAAGCGCGAAGCGAAGCCGAACGTTTGGCGCTTCAGAACTAAAAGCTGTCGCCTCAAACAATGAGCACTTCGGTCCACTGATAATCCAGTGCGAGCACGCAGACCTTAAGATTGAGCCACATCAGATCAGTGTCTACACTGATTTTGAAAAGGAAGTTATCCCAGTCCCATTGGTCACAAGCCCTCGAGAACCTGTATTTAAGGCACTTTACGAGGCAATCCGGTTAGGGACTCACCCGGTTCAATCTGGACGTTGGTGTCTGGGAACGCTCGAGATCTGCCACGCCGTGATAGAGTCGGCCGCAAAAGGGAAGCCGGTTCACTTGAACCATGGTAACGGGATGTTTTAGGGAGAGAGTTGGTTGGATTTACCCAAGGTTTTGATACAGGACGAGGTGAAGCGTGCGTTACTCGAGGATCTTGGGCGAGCAGGAGACCTCTCCACCCAGGCGACAATAGATCCGGAAACAATTGCGACTGGCTTGTTCGTCGCGCGCGATGCAGGCGTAGTGTGTGGGTTGCCCCATGCGGCACTCACTTTTGAGGCGCTTGATTCGGGCCTGCTCTTTGAGCAAAAACTTTCGGACGGTGATCATGTCACGCCGGGCACAATTATCGCGTCGGTATCGGGGGATGCGAGATCCATTTTATCGGCTGAGCGGACCGCTTTAAACTTCATGTGCCATCTATCGGGGATCGCGACCCTGACTTCGCAGTTCGTGTCTCAGATCACCCACACCGACGCGAGGATGTGTTGTACTCGGAAAACGATCCCTGGTTTTAGGGCATCACAAAAATACGCCGTTCGCTGTGGTGGGGGTTCTAATCATCGGTTTGGATTAGATGATGCGATTCTTATCAAAGACAACCATATTGCTGTATCAGGCGGAATCACTAAAGCTCTCGAAGCCGCAAAATCGTTTGCAGGTCACTTGGTCAAGATCGAGATTGAGGTCGATACGCTGGAACAATTTGAGGAAGCGCTGAGTACGGGTGCCGACTGTGTTTTATTGGATAATTTTTCGGTTGAACGACTCAAAGAGGCAGTTCAGATTAACCGAGGTCGTGCAGCTCTAGAGGCATCTGGTGGGGTCAAGCTAGACACTGTGAGAGCGATCGCTGAGTCGGGTGTCGATTATATTTCGTCTTCACAGATAACAATGTCAGCATCCACGTTTGATATCGGACTCGATGTAGAAGTTCGATAGGGACACCTGATGAAGGTTATTAACAACGCAGATGTTTCACGGTTGGTCACCCAAGAAGAAGTAACGAGAGCTCTTGAAAGTGCCTACCAGGATTTTTTTAACGGAACCGCCGTGTGTCGTCCGAGGGTGGACGTGGAAATTCCGTCTTCGTCACCGGATCGGTTTTACCGTTGGGGTACGATGGAAGGCGGGAGCGCTGGCAAATACTTCGCGATCCGCTGTAAGTCGGACATGATCTATCACAAGACCGTCGGATCCTCCGTGACTCAAGAGAAATACTGCGTCGAACCCGGTACGTTTTGCGGGTTCATCCTGCTGTTCTCGGTAGAGAACGGTGAGCCATTGGCTTTGATCAATGACGGTATTATTCAGCACATGCGTGTTGCGGCCGATGGTGCGATTGGGGTCAAACACGCGAGTCGAGAAGACTCTTCAGTCATTGGTTTGCTAGGATCCGGAGGAATGGCTAAGGACCACCTGCGATCGGTTGTTCAGGTACGCGATATCCAGCGCGTCCAGGTCTTCAGTCCGACGAAAGAGAATCGAGAAGTGTTTGCTGAGAAAATGTCGATGGAGCTGGGCATCGATGTTGTTCCTGTCGATGCACCAGAAGATGCGGTTCGAAACGTGGACATCATCATGGGCCTGACTGACTCTGCCATCCCGGTGATTAAGCCGGAGTATGTCGAGCCGGGTCATCATCTACTTAATGTTGGTGGCGGTGGCGGTATCCCTCCGGAGGTCCAGGCGCTGGTGTCCAAATTCTTGCGGTTCGGTAACACCGACTCGCCGGTCGGTTGGTCGGACACCTCGTTCGATGACGAGCACTTGACCTGGCAAGCGAGGTCAGGTTTCACAGAAAAAGCGATGGCGTCCAAGGGACGGGCTCATGGTGTGTTTGGGGACGACAGACTCGTTTACTTGTCCCAAGTACTTGATGAAGGTCAGTTCCCGCGACATCCTGCTGACGTGACCTACTCTGAGAGAGGCAATCTTCAGGGTAATCAGTTTCATGCTGTCGCTGGCCTGCTCTACGAGAAAGCGATCGATGCCGGGATTGGTATTGAGATTCCGACGGAGTTTTTCCTACAGGATATTCGTAACTAACTAATAGGTCCGTTGATAGTCTGGTACTGGTAGTATTCCCGCAACCCAAATACAGATTTTTCCCACCCGAGACCACTGTGCTTGTGGCCACCTGCGGGCAGCTCCCCAGAAAATTGTCCCATTGCTCGGGCGGCGTTAATGAATACGCGTCCGGTTTGGAGCTGACTCGCGGTGTTTTTAAGGTCGGTTAGATCTGAGCCCCAAACGGACCCACTGAGCCCATAGTCTTGATCATTCAGCTCTTCTATGAGCTCTGGAAGACTCTCATACTCGAGTATCGGGAGCACTGGGCCAAACTGCTCTTCTTTGACCAAGGTATGTGCATGATCGATATCCCACACAAGTGTTGGTTGCACGTAGCATCCATTAGCGAGGTCTGCAGACTCCAGAATGGTCCCACAAGGACGGATGGTTGCTCCCGTAGCCCTAACTGTCTCGATCAGTCCGGTCAGCCGTTGCTGAGCATCTCGATCGATCACAGGCCCGAGTGTGGCCAACGAGTCTGAGGGCGAGCCCATTTGTAATTTGTCTGCGGATGCGACTAACGCTTCGATCATTTTTTTTTTGATCGAGGCGTGGACGTAGACTCGTTTGGTCGCGTAACAGAACTGACCCGAACGTCGGAATGCCGAGTCGACAAGCTGTGTAGCGGTCGCCGTAATGTCAGAGTCGGCAAGGATTATCGCTGCGTCGTTTCCTCCCAATTCGAGGTGAACAGATTTTAATTCAGCCGCAGCCGCCATGGCGACCCTCTTACCCACAGCGGTGCTCCCGGTGAATGAAATTTTTCGAATCTCTTTGTGTTTGATCATCGCCTCACC
>CACAXU010000035.1 GCA_902536515.1 uncultured Litorivicinus sp.
TCGCGTTCTGTCAGTGCGGCGACAGCGACATCTAAATCATTTCCACAGAGTTGATCAGTTACGATAACATCATCGAAGCCGCAACTTTCAAAGGCTTCGCGATTGTATTTGAGGCTGCCGTCGCAGCGACACAAAATTAGGGTCGTGTTGGTTTTCATCGTTGAGGGGCTATCTTTTTGTTCAGCTATCACCATAGACTACCCGACTTAAGGGCAAAAAAGACAAAAAGAAGATCTCAAGGCAAAAATTCTGTGAGTAACTCAAATAAACATATTGATCAGTCAGATTTATTTTCTGCGCGGATGATATCCATGCCGGTCGGGATCATGGTGAGTAAATATCCGGGCGTAACACGCTGGGCGTCGGAAATCTGGAAGCCATCAGGCTTGATCCCAGGAGCTGATATTGCTAACTGGGTTGAACTTCGCTCTGAGGGTGAAGTTACTCAATATCACGCTAGAACATTGTCACTCACGCTTTATCGATCGGATGTCGAGGCTTATCGTGTTGCGTTGTCGATGGAGACCCCATCCGCCTTTGTGATCTTGGATGAAGATGAGACTGGCGAGTCTCCCGGTGGCTGGCAAGTGACTGATGTGACCTTATCGCCTTACGAGGCTCAAGATCTTTTGGACAGTGGTTTTAGTCTTGTCGAGGCCGTTCCGATACCACCGATCATTGCGAGTTGGGCTCAGCAATTTGTTGATCATCACTTCGTTGAGGAGCCTTTCAAAAAGCGCAAGCGGGATAGATTGGAGGTAGACCAAGTCGATGAGGGAATAGGTGATCCGCGAGTGAGTCAAATCAACGACGTATACATGTCTCCAGCCTCGTTGCGGAGGAGGAAGAAACATTGAGCGAAGACAAAGGATTCTTATCGAGGTGGTCAGATCGGAAGTTGAGACCCGAATCCGACGATGCCGATGTTGCCCTTCCCAACTCTGACGAAGCTAGACCGGTCGAGGATGAATTCGAGGGGAAGTCTGACGACGAAATTCTATCTATTCTGGAGCTTCCTGAGCCCGATACTTTGAAGCTTGGGGATACTGTTGAAAAATTTATGGATAACCGTGTACCGGAACGAATTCGTGCAAGAGCATTGCGTGCTTTTTGGAAAACAAACCCTTTGTTGGCGAATATCGACGGTCTTGATGAGTATTGCGATGATTATACGGATGCGGCAATGGTTGTGGAGAATCTGCAGACGATTTATCAGGTCGGGAAGGGATATGCTACACAGGCTCTGGATGCGCTAGAAAACCTAGCGGAGGACGATGTGCAATATGAGGCGATTGGTGCAACAGGGTCAACCGAAGATGAGGTTCCTGATCAGAAATTGGCCGCACCAGAGGCTGACAACCCGCTGCAGAATGATTCTCTTCAAGTAGAGTCTACGCCTGAGGGTAAGGTTCAACAGATTGAGGTCGCTGTGTCAGATCTTACTATTGATCAGGACATTGATTCGAATCCCGTAGCTGTTGTGCCGCGTCCACGGCGGATGCAATTCCAGTAAATGTCTTGCAAAACTGTATAAAAGCGGTAACCTTTAATCACGGACCAAAACAAAGCCAAGGAAGCGCCGCTCGACAAGATGTGTGAGTGAATATAAATGACCGTAGATGCAACTGTTGAAATGACCACCCAGCCAATCGCGCCAGAAGATGAGGTTCGCGCTCATCTCTACACGCTACTTGGCAACTTGTTGTTGCAGGTGCCAGATCAAGCAACACTTGATCAGTTGAGTGCTCTGCAGGGAGACGAGGGCGAATTTGGGTCAGCCATCAACACCCTTTCTCAATTAGCGAAATCGATGACTGCAGACGCAGTGGAGCGCGAGTATAACATTTTATTTATCGGCGTCGGCAGGGGCGAGGTGTTACCCTACGCGAGTTACTATCTCACAGGCTTTCTCCACGAGAAGCCGCTTGCTGACCTTCGAGCGAAAATGCGCGGTCTTGGCATTCGGCGAAAGCAAGGAATCCCTGAGCCTGAAGATCATTTAGGGGCGTTGTGCGAGATGATGGCGGGGATGATTACCGGTGCCTTTGGTAAACCAATGCCATTACAGGTCCAGAAAGAGTTTTTCAATGCGCACATGGCCCCTTGGGCCGCGCATTGTTTTAGTGATCTCGAAAAGGCAGAAAGTGCTGTGCTCTATGCTCCAGTTGGCTCCCTAGGTCAGCTGATGGTGGGTATTGAGCAAGAATCTTTCCGCATCGAGTAGGCCGAGAGGCAAAAGTAGGTGTGAAAGCACAACAAGGAGATGTTCATGAGTGAACAGAAAACAACACAGGCAGGGCGCCGTGGCTTCTTGAAACTTGTTACGACTGGTTTACCAGTTGCAGCGGTCGCTGCAACAGCGGGAACGCAGGCGCTTGCAAGTTCTGAAGTAGAGATTCGTCAAGATAGTGGTCTTCGTAAGAATGCGCACTACAAGAAGTATCTCGAGACAGCACGGTTCTAATAAAAACGAATGACATCAGGTTGCATTAGGCCCTGATCAGTTATTCACAGAAATCCTGAGGAGGATTTTCATGCTAAGGAAAAAGGCGAATGGGGTAGCAGTTGGCTCCCAGGTGTCATCCTTACTGAAAAACGTAGTTTCCCATAAAATGGATCGTCGGACGTTTTTACGTTCTACCGGTCTGGCTGTGGGTGGTTTAGCTGCGTTTTCGATGACGCCACGTTCAGTAGAGGCAGCCGCTTCTGCGTCGAGCGATGCAAAAACTGAAATAAAGAAGAGCGTTTGTACGCACTGCTCAGTGGGCTGTACTGTCCAGGCGGAGGTGCGTGATGGCGTTTGGGTTGGACAGGAGCCCGGTTGGGATTCCCCGTTTAACCTGGGTGCACACTGTGCAAAGGGTTCAGCGGTTCGCGAACTCGGCCACGGTGAGCGTCGTTTGAAGTATCCAATGAAGTTGGTCAACGGAACCTACACCCGTGTTTCGTGGGAGCAGGCGATCAACGAGATTGGAGATCAAATGCTCAAGATTCGTGAAGAGAGCGGTCCAGACAGTGTGTACTGGTTGGGTTCTGCGAAGACAAACAACGAGCAGTCATATCTGTATCGTAAGTTTGCTGCTTACTGGGGCACGAACAACGTGGATCACCAGGCGCGGATTTGTCACTCAACGACTGTAGCGGGTGTCGCGAACACCTGGGGCTATGGTGCGATGACAAACTCGTACAACGATATTCATAACTCAAAAGCGATCTTTTTGATTGGTGGTAACCCTGCTGAGGCTCACCCTGTGTCTTTGCAGCACATCATGAAAGCAAAAGAGCAAAACAATGCACCAGTTATTGTATGCGATCCGCGTTTCACGCGAACAGCCGCTCACGCGGATGAGTACGTACGGTTCCGTCCAGGTACTGACGTTCCGCTGATTTGGGGCATTTTGTGGCACGTCTTCGAGAACGGTTGGGAAGATAAAGAGTTCATCCGCACTCGGGTCTGGGGCATGGACGACATCAAGAAAGAAGTCGCGAAATGGAACCCAGAGGAAGTCGAGCGCGTCACCGGAACTCCAGGTTCACAAATCGAGCGTGTAGCGCGTACGTTAGCAAATAACCGTCCAGGCACTGTTATTTGGTGTATGGGTGGAACGCAGCACACCAACGGAAATAACAACACCCGCGCATACTGTATCCTGCAGTTAGCCTTGGGCAACATGGGTACGTCAGGCGGCGGGACCAATATCTTCCGTGGTCACTGTAACGTTCAGGGCGCTACAGATCTTGGTGTTCTTGCGAACACATTGCCGGGCTACTACGGCCTGAAGCCAGGGTCATGGGCACACTGGGCTCGTGTTTGGGAAGAGGATCTCGATTGGTTGAAGAATCGTTTTGCGACCATGAAGACCAAAGATGGAAAGGACAAGGCGATGATGAACGAGACAGGTATTCCTGTTTCTCGTTGGATTGATGGCATCTTGGAAGCCAAGGAAAATCTTGGGCAGCCAAATAACACCCGTGCCATGGTCCTGTGGGGTCACGCCCCTAACTCTCAGACGCGTCAGCTCGACATGAAGACAGCAATGGAGAAGCTGGATCTATTGGTTGTTGTTGATCCGCATCCAACAGTCTCTGCGGTACTTCACGATCGTCAAGACGGAGTCTATCTCCTCCCAACGACCACGCAGTTTGAAACGTACGGCTCTGTAACGGCCTCAAACCGCTCAATCCAGTGGCGTGAGAAAGTGGTTGATCCATTGTTCGAGTCGAAGCCAGATCACGTGATCATGAAGTTGTTTGCAGACAAGTTCGGCTTCTCTGATCGTTTCTTCCGTAACATTAAGGTCAATGGCGACGAGCCACTGATTGAAGACATTACCCGTGAATTCAACCGGGGTATGTGGACAATCGGCTACACCGGACAGTCTCCGGAGCGGATCAGGGCGCATATGGCGAACCAGCACACGTTTGATAAGACTACGCTGCAAGCAGTTGGTGGTCCTTGCGACGGTGATTTCTACGGTATGCCATGGCCATCCTGGGGTACTCCTGAGATGAAGCACCCAGGTACACCAAATCTTTATGACATGTCGAAGCCAGTCTCGAAAGGTGGTTTGACCTTCCGTGCACGCTTCGGTGTTGAAAGGGACGGTGAAAATCTACTTGCTGAAGGTGTGTACTCACAAGGGTCGGAGATCAAAGACGGCTACCCAGAATTCACCATGCAAATGCTGATGGATCTGGGCTGGGATAAAGATCTGACTGCCGATGAGCGTGCGGCGATCAAAAAGGTTGCTGGTGCGAAGACTAACTGGAAGACTGACTTGTCAGGTGGTATCCAGCGAGTTGCTATCAAGCATGAGTGCGCGCCATTTGGTAACGCAAAGGCACGGACCGTGGTGTGGAACTTCCCTGATCCTGTACCGTTGCACCGTGAGCCTCTGTACACAAACCGTCGCGATCTCGTGAAGGATTACCCAACGTACGAAGATCGGTTTGCGTATCGTCTGCCAACTCTCTATGAGTCAATTCAGAAGAACGACTTCTCGAAAGACTTCCCAATCATTTTGACTTCAGGTCGTTTGGTTGAGTATGAGGGCGGTGGTGATGAAACACGCTCTAACCCCTGGCTAGCAGAGCTTCAGCAACAGATGTTTGTCGAAGTCCATCCGCGTGACGCAAATAATCTTGGCGTTCGTGATGGCGACATGGTCTGGGTGGAAGGCCCTGAAGGCGGAAAAGTGAGAGTCCAAGCAATGGTCACCGAGCGTGTTGGCGTAGGTGTTGCATTTATGCCATTCCATTTCGGCGGCATGTTGCAGGGCGAGGACTTACGAGCCAAGTATCCAGACGGAGCCGATCCGTACGTGCTTGGTGAATCTGCTAACACAGTAGGGACATACGGTTATGACTCGGTTACCCAAATGCAGGAAACCAAGTGTACGTTATGTCGAATCATGCCAGCGTAAGGAGGATAAATTATGTCATTAGGTGGAAAGGCGAGAGCCAAGTTCCTATGCGACTCCGAGCGCTGCATTGAATGTAACGCTTGCGTAACCGCATGTAAGAACGAAAACGAAGTGCCTTGGGGTATTAACCGGCGTCGGGTTGTGACCATTAATGATGGTAAGCCTGGTGAGCGGTCAATCTCTGTGGCTTGTATGCACTGTTCAGATGCGCCTTGTATGGCCGTCTGTCCTGTCGATTGTTTCTATCAAACAGACGACGGGGTCGTATTGCACTCAAAAGACCTGTGTATCGGTTGCGGCTACTGCTTCTATGCATGTCCGTTCGGTGCTCCACAGTTCCCGCAAGCGGGTAACTTCGGTTCACGAGGCAAGATGGATAAGTGCACATTCTGCGCCGGTGGTCCCGAAGAGGACAACTCGCAGGCTGAATTCCAAAAGTACGGTAGTAACCGTATTGCGGAAGGGAAGCTTCCTGCGTGTGCCGAGCAGTGCGCGACCAAAGCACTTTTGGCCGGCGACGGTGATGACGTAGCTGCGATTTATCGTGAGCGTGTCGTGACTCGTGGCTTCGGCTCGGGTGCATGGGGCTGGGGAACTGCCTACGAGAAGAAAGGCGGCTAACAGCCATACAGAGAGGCGGGGACCTCCCCGCCCCTCTGATTATTAACTCAACAAATATTCCTGAGGTCATCATGAATTTAAAAGTAGTAGGTGCGTGTTTAGCCGCACTTTTAACGTTTGCCGTGACCCCGGCTCACTCCCAAGACGAGGGTCAACGTGCGTCGACAGGTGGAGCGCAGACGCTAGAAGATATTCTTGCGCGGCAGAAGGGGCTCGAAGTCGAAGAATCATTTCGTCGTGATAATTTAGGAAATCCTGAGAATGCTCAGCCAATGTCTGATAATTTGGGCGTGTTAGGTGGGGTATCGAGCTCTGATCTATATCGTGGTATTCGATATGCCGAAACGGATGTCAAAGTTTCCAATAATAGTCACGCGTCCGAGATTCTGGTGCAGGATGGGGGCATGGGCTGGTTATTGACACGTCAGGGTGGTATCCAGGCGTTCGCTGGATATGGTATTGGTGGGATAATCGTAGCACTGGTTGCTTTCTATTTCCTGCGCGGTCGTATGGCAATCGAAGGCGGACCATCTGGCGAAACCATAGAACGATTCAAGGCATTCGAGCGTTTTGGTCACTGGTGTCTCGCCGGGTCATTCATCATGCTTGCCATCACCGGATTGCTATTGCTCTTCGGTCGCTCGGTCATCATTCCAGTTTTTGGACACGAAGCGAATTCCGCGATTGCAAATTTCTCTATTTGGGTACACAACAATATCGCATGGGTGTTTATGGCATCATTGGTGGCAATTTTTGTGATGTGGGTTGCCCACAACATTCCGACCAAGCTTGATCTCCAGTGGTTCGCTAAGGGAGGTGGAATTGTCGGAAACGCACACCCCTCCGCCCGAAAGTTCAATGGCGGTCAAAAGCTAATTTTTTGGATGACGGTGGTACTCGGCGCCTCGGTTTCAATGTCAGGCCTCTCGTTGTTATTCCCATTTGAGTTCCCAATGTTTGCATCGACATTTGAGGTTATCAATACGATCGTGCCGGCCATGGGTTTAGAAACCAACTTGCTTCCACACGAAGAAATGCAGCTTGCACATTTGTGGCATGCCATTGTGGCTACTACGATGATCATCGCGATTGTTGCACATATTTACATCGGAAGTGTTGGGATGGAAGGTGCATTTGACGCCATGGGTAATGGGCAGGTCGACCTCGAATGGGCTCGTCAGCATCACGATCTCTGGGTCGAAGAAGAAGAGGCAAAAGGTGTTCCGATTCAGAAAGTTGGAGACCTACGATGAAGACGATGTTAGCAGCGTTTGCTTTTACAGCAGTTGTATCTGTCGGTGCCTATTTTGTGTTGAGTGAAATGGGCTTCTCGTCGGCAGAGACCCAGTCGGCGCCTTCGGTCAGACTTGATTGATCGTATCAATGTGGATCTGGAGATCGACGTGGTCGGTCTCCGGTGTCCATTACCAGTGCTGAAATTAAAAAAACGGATAGAGCCTCTCCAGCCAGGTTCGACGGTCCGATTGCAAACCAGCGACCGAACGACACTGAACGATGTCCCTGCCTATTGTAAGCTCGCTGGTCACCAAGTCGTCTCGATACAGTCGATTGATCCACCCTACGAATTCATAATACGAATGGCTGACTAAAGGAGCGAAATACAGAAGCTGGACTTGGAACCCAGTATTCGATTTGTGATTCTAGTTTTCGTCTCAATATCCATTATATTAAAGCTT
>CACAXU010000036.1 GCA_902536515.1 uncultured Litorivicinus sp.
CGTAGGCCCTGAGGCCGCAAATAATTCAGCAGCCGGGGGTGCGATGGTCCCAACACTGGCACTCGGCATCCCTGGATCAGGATCAACCGCTCTCATCTTGGCGGCACTGATTATGCATGGATTTAGACCTGGTCCCTACCTCCTAAATGAGACCCCAGAGTTTCTGTACGCCATTTTCGGCGCAATGCTTTTCGCAAATATTGCGTTCCTAGCGATCGGACTCGCTGGCGCTAAATTTTTCTCGCTAGTCACGTTTATACCAAAGCAATTATTGTGGCCTGCGGTCTTTATCTTCGCGGTTATCGGGGCCTACTCATCTAGCTCATCATTCGTGGACGTCTATGTGATGCTGGTCGCGGGGCTGATTGGATACTTCATGAACCGCCATGGCTTCGGCGCTGCGCCACTCGTGATGGGGTTGATTCTAGGAAAAATGGTCGAGGAAGCGTTTAGTCAGTCAATGATCATTTACGACAACAACTTCCTTGCGTTAATGGAGAGCCCGATTGTTCTATTTTTCTTCGCGCTGACGGCCGTAAATCTCTCAACACCGTTCTGGACAGGGTTCAAGAAGCGAAAGGCATGACACACTCAAATTCTGTCGCGGTAGTCACTGGTTCCGCTCGCAATATTGGGCGGGCGACCGCCATAAAACTCGGAGAGCTTGGCTTTAGTGTGGTGGTGCACACAAATAACGATGACGAAAATCTGCAGCAAACTGCAGATCTAGTTAGACAAACCGGAGTGGAGTGTGCGACGGCAATTGGATCCCTAGATAATCCGGATACTGTTATTGCCCTAAACCGCGCGTGTAATACTCTCGGTCATTGTCGGGTGCTTGTGAATAACGCCTCGGTCCGAAAAACCAAGCCTTTTCTGGAGATGACACTCGAGGAGTGGCGACAGGTTTTCAATATTAATAGTGATGCTCAGTTTATGTGCACCCAACAATTCCTGCCGGATATGCTCGATTCAAAATGGGGACGAGTTATCTGTCTTGGTGGCCTGTCAGCCCACACAGGCGCACAAGAAAGGGCCGCAGTAGTCAGCTCTAAATCAAGTGTGCCGGGTCTGGTGCGAGCGTTGGCGGTAGAATTCGCTGATTCCGGGGTGACTTTTAATTGCGTGGTTCCGGGTCATATCGACACACACCGAACCGCTGAAACAGGTGCTCGGTTGAAGCATCCAAGTTTTGATGGAAAAAATGTTCCCTACGGGCAGCCATCTGATATTGCTTCAGTGATTGCAATGTTAGTCGGACCGGATAGTGGATTCATCACCGGACAGACAATCCACGTGAACGGTGGAGCTTTCTTGCCATGAGATCTGCGATTCTTGCGGAACATATCGCCGCCATTTCCACTAGTCAAACTGCGAATATTCCAGAATCAGTCAGACAGATGTTGCAGCGAGTCACACTCGATGCGTATGGGCTTATGTTCTCTGCTCGCAACACAGACTACATTCAAGCAATTGAGTCATCATGCATCGATAACGGACACTCAACAGCTTTTGGTCATGGGTCACGCTTCACGATTCACGATGCTGCTCTAATCAACGGGACGGCGATACACGGAGAGGATTTCGACGATACTTTCGAAGGGACTCCCGTCCACGTGTCGTCTGTGATCGTGCCGACAATTTTGGCAATCGCCGAACGTAAGGATGTCTCTCCAGACATCTTTATGAAGTCGATGGCGTTCGGCGCGGAACTGATTTGTCGACTCGCTTTGGTTGCTCCAACTGCAGTGCATCGCCAAGGATTCCATCCAACTGCGATCTTGGGAGCATTTGGCGCGAGCCTGACAGCATCAGTAGCATACGGGCTTAGTCCACAGCAGACAGCGTCAGCACTCGGAATCGTTGGTTCCATGGCCTCTGGCATCATTGAATACCTTGCCGAAGGGACGTGGACCAAGCGAATGCACCCTGGCTGGGCCGCCTCAGCAGGGATTAAATCTGCAGTAATAGCAAAAGCAGGTTTCAAGGGGCCACGCACTGTTTTCGAGGGTACTCATGGACTGTTCAAGGGCTTTGCTTCGGATTCCATCACACCAGACTTCGGTCACCTAGAGTCATTTGGAGACGGTTGGGTTTCTGCGAGCCTTGCTTTTAAACCATATGCTTGTGGGACCATGACGCAGCCGTTTGTTGATTGCGCATTGCAAGCCTCAAATATCCTAAAATCTGAGAACATCAGAGAAATACATGCCCATGTCGGGGAAGGTACCGTGCATCGCCTTTGGGAACCACTCGAGGAAAAGAGAAATCCATCGACACCCTACGGTGCGAAGTTTTCTGTCCCATACTGCGTCTCAATCGGTTTCCTTGACGGGAAAGCGGGGTTAAATGAATTTACGGAAAAACAACTTTCAAGAGACGACATCCGATCACTCACTTCAAAAATCACCTACTCTGTTAACCCGGAAGATCCATATCCAGAAGAGTATATGGGCTGGATTGATGTGGTTGATATCAAAGGAAACACGCACACCTTCAAGCAGTCGTGTCTAAGAGGCGGCAAGCAAGAGCCAATGTCGCAGCAGGAGCTTGAAGGTAAGTTTATAAACAACCTGGTATTTGCAGGCCTCGATAATCAGGAGATTGAGTCTGCGCGAGATCGCATCAACCAACTTTTCGACTCCACAAATAACATCCGAGAGTGTGTCAAGACGCTCGCAGTGATCGGAGAAAAATTATGACACTACCAATTGCATCAACAGCCCTAGACGGTATTCGGGTCATTGATCTATCGCGTGTACGCTCTGGCCCTACGGCTGTAAGACAATTTGCAGATTGGGGAGCAGACGTCATAAAAATCGAGCCTCCGGAGTCTGTTGAACCAGACGGAACACTTGGGGCTGCGCGTAACACTGCAGATTTTCAAAATCTACAAAGAAATAAACGAAGCATGACCCTCAATTTAAAATCCGAAGAAGGAGTCCGGATTTTAAAAGAACTAATCAAAACAGCCGATGTAGTCATCGAAAACTTCCGCCCAGACGTTAAAGATCGCCTTGGACTTGATTACGAAAGCCTCAAAGAAATTAATCCCAGAATCATTCTCGGTAGCATTTCCGGTTTTGGTCAGGATGGCCCTTATGCCAAACGACCGGGATTTGATCAAATCGCTCAAGGCATGGGCGGTTTAATGTCAATCACTGGTGAACCAGGTCAAGGGCCCATGCGAGTAGGAATTCCGATCGCCGACTTATGCGCGGGGCTCTTTTGCGCAATGGGTGTCCTAACGGCATTGTTAGAGCGTAATCAGTCCGGGGAAGGACAATGGGTGCAAACCAGCCTCCTTCAGTCACAAATCTTTATGCTCGATTTTCAGGCCGCTCGTTGGTTGACGCGAGGCGAAATCCCAAGGCAAGCAGGCAATGATCATCCAACCAGTATCCCAACAGGGGTCTTTCCAACAACCAATGGCTCCATCAATATTGCTTGTGCAGGAGAAGCGATTTGGCAGCGTTGCGCTAAAGCACTGGGTCACCCTGATTGGATTGATGATCCGCGCTTTTTGCAAAACGCAGATCGCTCAAAGAATCGAAAAATCCTCAACGCACTCATTGCCGAAATTACGATGACGAATACATCAGAGCACTGGGTGGAAACTCTGCTTGAGGCTGGAGTGCCGACCGGACCCATCTATTCGGTCGATCAAGTTTTCGCAGATCCACAGGTCAAGCATTTGGGAATTGCTGCCGAGGCACTCCGGACTATCCCGTTTGGTGATACACAGCTCGTGGGACAACCGTTCTCGATGAATCGGACTCCGAGTTCGATTGTCTCTCCGCCCCCTAGCCGAGGCCAGCATACTGAAGACATACTGGCCGAACTTGGCATTGGTGACTCAGAGTCCCTCAAACAAAATAATGTGATTTAAAGGTGTAAAACTTTATGGACAAAATGCTTTCAAAGATTGAGGGCCCGATTGGATATCTGATTTTCAATAACCCCGAAAAACACAACGCTGTATCGCTCGAAATGTGGGATGCGACAGACGCGATTCTCGATCAATTTGAATCTAATCCAGACGTTCGTGTTGTCGTACTGACAGGCGCCGGAGGAAAATCTTTTGTAAGTGGTGCAGATATCTCCAAATTCGAAAAAGAGCGCGGTTCCGCTGAGGCAACGAAACATTACAATACACGCATCCGCGCAATCTATGAGCGCATCGATCATTTCCCCAAGCCGACCATCGCTCAAGTCGACGGGTACTGTATCGGCGGCGGCCTCAACCTCGCCGTGTGTTGCGACATCCGAATCTGTTCTACCAAATCAAAGTTTGCGATGCCTGCTGCCAGGTTAGCATTGGGTTATCCATTCCCCGCCATTGAACGACTAATCCATGCAATCGGCGCCTCCAACGCAAAATATTTGATGTTTACCGCGGACCGCATTGATGCAGACACTGCTCTCCGCATGGGGTTCGTCCAATCGATTCATGACGAATCGACCCTCGAAAATGAAGTGGCAAAACTCGCCAACCAAATCGGGGCAAATGCACCCTTGACTGTCAAGGCCATGAAATTCGTTGCAACACAGGTGTTAACTGAACCTGAAAATCGAAACCTAGCGCAATGCGACGCATTGGTCGATGCGTGTTTTAACAGCGCAGATTACAAAGAAGGACGCACAGCCTTCATGGAGAAACGCTCTCCGAATTTTAAAGGCTGCTAATAGGGATTAAGATTGCAGCCCCTCACCGACGGACTGTAATTCGATCGCTGTCACCAATCGTTGTTTTGCGGTCATCACATGATTTCGCATTGCGAGGCCGGTTTTTACTGGATCACGCTGCGAAATTGCCTCAAGTATTAGTGCATGTTCAGCATTGGACACATCCATGGATCCTTGCTGAATCAAGCCTTTGCGTCGAAACAGATGCAATTCCTTCACAAGGGCAAGATACATCTGTGTCAGTCGTTCACTACCGGTCATTGCCAATAACTTTTCATGGAAAGATAAGTTCTCTGGATAATAGGCTTCAAAGTCATCAGCCCGAACCGCCTTATCCAATCTGGCGTGTATATCCCATAGCTCCCTAATCTGCTGTGCCGTCCCATGAGTCGCAGCAAGCTGCCCGATTAGCTGATCAAGGAACGCACGAATATCGTAAACCTCAAGCGCTTCACGTACGTCCATTTTACGGACAAATACGCCCCTATTCGGAACAGCAGTCAGCAAACCAGCCTGCACCAGACCCTTACAAGCCTCCCGAATCGGCCCTCGACTAGTTCCAAACATTTCAGCCAACTCAACTTCGTTCAGCTTGTCTCCACCTTGCAACTTGCCTTGCAGAACGAGTTCCTCAATTTTTTTCTGAACTGCAGTCGACAGGCCTGTAGTGAGAAAGTCCGACATGGCCCTCCAAATCCCTGCGCCATCAATCTAATAAATTGTCGACAATCTACCACAGACTCATAAATTCGTGACACACACGGCTAAAAAAACCATACAGTGCACCAACTGGTGAAACGATCACGGAAGTCCCTGAGCATGTTCGGTTGATGGCAGATCTCGGTCGTGCCATTTCGGCACCCAGCGTGACGCGTGTAACTCAAGTGATCGGACGTTCTAACATCAAGATGATACTTGGTGATTCTACCCGGATGATGGTGCATACGGCGCTCAATCGGGACCTATTTTCGATCACATCAATTACCCAATGATGATGTTTTCAGAAGGTTGCGAATCGACAGCAGCCGTCTTCGCAGGACCGACCTGTGACAGCCTTGATCGATTTGGTTATCAGGAAAACTTACTAAAACTTTCTTTAGGTGATGTGATCGTCATCCCTGAGATTGGTGCATATAGTATCGCTAATGCCAATCACTTCAATGGAATCACTCCACCGGGCATTATCGATCCAGAGAACACCTCAGAAACACAATGCTCGCTGGCTTAAGAGTCGAATGATCGGCATTCGAATCATGGTGAATCAAATTACTTGGCGATACATCACTTTGATGCGTAATCGTCGAGATTTGTGTAACATTCGCCGCCTGAGACGGGCCTATAGCTCAGTTGGTTAGAGCAGGGGACTCATAATCCCTTGGTCGCAGGTTCGAGTCCTGCTGGGCCCACCAACTCAAACGGTTACCACATAAAGGTTTGAGCCGCCTAGTCTCCAAAAGCCACAGTTGATGTAAATACATTTTGCTACGTATTTGCTACATTTTTACAACTGGAGGCATATTCATATGGAAATCGTCAAAGACACCGTTGTTAAGGGCCTTTACAGGCGCATTGGCGAAAGCTCCGCTACTTGGTATGTACAAGGGCGAATCAACAATGGCAGTGTCACTCGTGTAAAGCTTGGTCGAGTGGCTCTCATGTCAGTTTCTCAGGCCCGACAAGCGGCTAAACAAGCCCTCGTTCAAATGGCCGCAGGTATCAACCCTAACAAAGCAAAAGCTGAAAAAAGGGTACGAGGGATCACTCTAACTGACGCTATTGACCAAGTACTCAGTGAGAAATCATCCGTACTGAAAAAGACGACTGTTGAGGATTACCGCAAAGTGCTCCTCAGGCACTTCAGTGACTGGGGGAATAAACCCATCGGACAAATTACAACCCAAGACGTTACCAAACGATATGCCCATATTAGGGAGGGCATCAAAAAGCGATCACGTGTAGCCAAAGTGACCGCCAATCCTACTGGTGAAGCAGATGCTCAAAAAGCTATGCGATATCTTTCAGCGATATTCAGCCATTTTGAAACAGACTATGCAGGTAACCAACTGGTGTTGCCTCAAGGCAATGTGGTTAAGGTTCTTGCGAAAAAACGCATACGACCGCCTATCAAACGACGAGAACGTACCCTGAATCTTTCCGAACGACTCGCTTTGATCGACGTTTTGTGGGGCGAGGAAGCCGGGAAGATTAATGGTTCGCAACGGGACTGGGTGTTGCTGTTAATGCTCACAGGACTCCGTTATCACGAACCTCTGAGTCTCAGGTGGGAAAACATTGATTGGTCAGTCAAGGTGTTCACTATAACCGAAACAAAAAACGGCGAGCATCTGACATTGCCGATGACAAAACTCATTGAACACATCCTCAAGAACCGGAAGAAGGAACAGGAAGATAGTGGGATTCAAAGCCCACTAGTTTTCCCACAAAGTCGTGATCCCATGAAGTCGGCGACTATGACGAAGGTAATCCAGAAGGTCTGCAAAGTGGTTGGGTTTGAGTTCAATGCCCACGATCTTAGACGTACCACAGC
>CACAXU010000037.1 GCA_902536515.1 uncultured Litorivicinus sp.
ATTTTGGAACAATTTCTGCTGCTGTTCTAAATGCGTGCATCCAGTATGGCTAGAAGTATGGTCAGACTTGGAGAATTGTAAGGTTTTTTCAAATTTAACCTTGCCGTAACCTTGCCGTGAAACTTACCGCGAAAAAAATCCGTTCTATTCATCAACCCGGAATGTATAACGATGGTAACGGGTTATATATAAAAGTTTTTAATTCAGGAAATAAGTCTTGGATTTGTCGGGTCAGGCACCCCGTTACTAAGCGTCTTATTGATCGAAAGCTTGGCACTCCATCAAATCTATCTCTTAGAGCGGCCAGAATAATGTGCGCTAGGGTACGAATTGAGATAATTGATTCGGACGGGTACCCCCGGGGTGGGGTGAAAGAAACGGTCAAAACCTTCAAGGAGTACGCCCTTGAATTCATTCAGAGACGGTCACCTGAGTGGTCCAATGCCAAACATGCATCGCAATGGACTAACACCTTGACAACCTACGCCTTCCCTATCATTGGTTCGATCGAGCTCTCCGACATCACCACACAGCACATCAAAGCGGTACTGGATCCCATCTGGACCAATAAGACCGAAACAGCGTCTCGTGTTCGTCAACGGATCGAAGCCATCCTTGATGCGGCGATCACTGAAGAAATGTGCCAATCCAATCCAGCACGCTGGAAAGGGCATCTATCCAATCTGTATCCCAATCCATCCAAGGTATCTCCTGTCAGACACCAACCAGCCATGCCCTACTCTGATGTGCCTGCCTTTATCCGGCGTTTACAAGCCCGAGACAGCGTCAGTGCCAGAGCATTGGAGTTTCTAATTCTGAGTGCCTGCAGGCAGTCTGAAGTGCGCCTCATGACATGGTCTGAGATCGATCTAGAAGCCTGTCTGTGGACGATTCCTGCTCACCGCATGAAGGCACGAAGAGAGCATCGTGTACCGCTTACAGAGCGTATGGTTGAGATATTGACTGAGGTTGGTTCGGGCTCCGACTTTGTCCTCACCGTCAACGGTAAACCGCTCTCCAATAACGCATTCCGGGCTCTCATGAAGCGCATGAAGGTTGATCAATACGTGCCACATGGGTTTAGGAGTTCGTTTCGGGATTGGGCTGCTGAAGTCTCAACTAATCATTCTTGGGATACGATAGAATTGGCATTAGCTCATCGCACAAAAAATCAAACTGAGGCCGCATATCGAAGAGGCGATCAAATTGCAAAACGCATCGCATTAATGAAAGCATGGGCAGACTATTTAACTTGAGGATTAGAAAGCAGTTATGACTGGATTTCTTGAAAATTCAGCACCACTGGACACCCAATGGCGATCGATTATCCTTTTAGGAAACAATGTTGCCTCATATAAATTTTCACTCGGAACGGCTTTACTTAAACTGGGCACCGAAAAATCCACTATTTCCCTGGAGGAATTATCTCTCCCCTTCGCTCAAACAATATGTAATCACCTAAAAACGCATGAGAAACAGATAACGTCGACTTCAAGCAAGTTCTTGGACGCATGTAGAAAATTTAACAATGAAGAGCTCACACTTGACCAACTCAAAGAAGAAACCCTAAAAAGGGGTTTTGCAAATGTAATTGATGCGTTTCATAACGTGCATAGATCTGAAGTATCTCGCTTCTTCACTGATACACGTAAAGAAAATCAGAGTATAACGCTTACAGATAATCTCTTTCACTTGATTCAATCTGACCAGCATCAGAATTTGATCCGAGAAGTTGGATCACGATGGAACCTATGGGAAACAGCAATTTCGATTGGAATCAGCCCTCACTTACTGGAAATACAGCACGATCCAGCGAGCGAACTACTTTACATCATCAAAGACAACATCGAGCGAGTCGATGTAACTTCATGTAAGGATTCTTTGAACGGTTACCAGAAAGGAAAATGCTTTTACTGCGACCGTTACATAACCATCCTGAACGGTAACGAATTTTCATGCGATGTTGACCACTTTTTCCCTCACGTTCTGTCTAATTTTGGATTCAAAGGTATAAACCAGATCTGGAACTTAGTTCTAGCATGTCAAAATTGTAATCGTGGTGTAGGTGGTAAGTTCGAGCAACTCCCTCATATCTCATTTCTTACTAAGTTGAACAATCGAAATAATTTCTACATCGAGAGCCATCACCCTCTGCGAGAAACCATCATAAATCAAACAGGATCCAATCCCGAGCAACGTAGATCATTCCTTCAGAAACGCTATGATGAAGCATTATCTATTTTTCCAGGGAAAGAAAAATGGACTCCAAAAGAACAAATGCACAAACATGAATGAATGTCCGTTTTGCAATATTGATCCCGAACGAGTCGTAGACTCGTGCGAACTGTATGTAGTCATTCGAGATCAATATCCCGTTACCCGGCTGCATACTCTGATTATTCCCAAACGACATGTTAGTTCGTTTTTTGATTTGAATGATGCCGAAAGAGATGCGCTTCTACCCCTGCTTCAGCGTCAAAAGATAAACCTAGAAAATGCTGATTCAGAAATCACAGGATTTAATGTTGGAGTAAACATCGGGGCAGAAGCTGGTCAAACTATCTTTCACTGCCACATACATCTTATCCCCCGAAGGAAGGGAGACACCGCGGAACCAAGAGGAGGTGTACGCGGAGTAATTCCAGAAAAGCAAAGCTATTAAGATTTAAAAATCTACGAAATGGTGACCATCAGCTCTTTCAATCATTATGAATTAAGCCTCATTCCAACTCATAATTCTCCTATAGGTGAATTCTTCATCTCAAAGGATCAAGCCCTCTCGTGAGATTGAAAAGTATGTCTCATTGATTAATCGGGCTCAGCAAAACTCTCCATCTACAAAAATAAGTGCCATAAGTGAGATTCTAAAACCAACTCCAAATTTTAAAGCCGGTCAGTGCTGCAACAAAAATGGCAATGATGATTGGGAGAATAACCGAGCCAGTAATAACGACTAAAAGCAATCGTATTTGCTTTAGTAATCTAAGCTGCTGACGAAGAAGTTCAGTCTGCTCTTCCATTTCAAACCAGTGCCACGAAGGTGATGACCATTGCAAGGCTGATAATACTGAGAAGAACGCGGTACCTGCGGATCCGTTCATTACTAGTGCCAATGACAAAAGGCCAAAAAACAACAAACAGTGCAATTAAGACGATCACCAAAATCTTCATAGGTCATTCGTCAAATTATGTAAATTCACGATCAAATCTCTTCATGATTTAAGTCTCAGCAAATAAAAAAGTAACTTTATTTTTTACTGTAAATATTGACAGTTATCTAGGAATATGGTACGCTCATAACCGTACCAAACCACATTAATCTGAGGATTTCGTTTTACACAACGCTCAAATAAGTACGGTCATTCGCGACCAGTTATTCAGATTCTCATACTGTTTTCTGGTTTCCTTTTCGATAAAAAATCGTGAGTTCGGATTGGTTCCGACTTGCCGCTATCAAAACCTTAACAGCAAACACTTGAGAGCTCGTAACTAAGGTTTCAATACCTGTATCGAATGAATCCATGATTGTTTCAGACTTCAGATTAGTGAATCAAAATAGCACAACCTACTTTATTATTTTTCATAGTTTTTTGGATCAGAAATTATTTTAAAACCACGGGCTTCAAGAGCCTTGCGCAATTCAGCTTTCAGTTGGTCCCGAGATTTCCCATTGACGCCGACAAGAAAGGGTCTTGTGGGTTTAGTTAAATCCTCTGGTTTACTCGGTTTCATCGTCTTCCTCCCAAGCAAGCTCTTTAATCTGATTGAAGTCACTAACAGACAGTGCTCCTTCATCGCTAATCAGATGGAATGGATCAAGTTCGTGTGTATTGCTATCTGCTTTCAGCAAATCGTGCACCATCCAGAAACCAATCGATCTGGCATCTCCGACAGCTTTTGTCGCCACTGAGTAGAGGCACCACTCCCACGTCCATGGTCGGACACCGTGATCGAGTAAGTGCAGATACATTAGCCAGTAGTCTTCGTTGTAACTCAGGTAATAACTATCGAGTCGTGAGTGCATCGGCGACCAAGCCCACTCGATCGCGCCTAAATAACAGACCGTCGTTGGCTTTTCTGGGAGTCCTTCAGGAAACCGTTTCATATCCCAACTCATCGTCGTCTTTAAGTGATCAGGACGCTTTGGTGTATCACCAACAGGGTAGATGTGTTCCACGGCTTTGTCGGCATAATCCAACCAAACCGGTGATTTCTCTGGAGGATCGATCCAATGTGCTTTAGCGTTCATAGCATCTCCTCCTGTAACGGAAGATCAGCAACACACAATACGGCTGAATAATCGATAAGCTCAATTGCTTCCTGAACTGACCGTTGCGGATCTTCGAGATACCACCAAACTTGGCCTTGATAGTCAGGAACCAGTTCCCTCAATGCGCACTGGATAAACCAGAACTCATTTTCGAGACAATGTTTCGGATAATCCGCGTAAGTTGTTGGATCGACACCGATAGCAATGTCTCTCCCTCCAAATGGATAACCAATAATCAGATCAAGCGCGCTGACCAGTTGGTTCCATTCTTTGAGATGCTCCAGTGGCTCCCAGAGTTTAGATTTCTTGAGTAACTTCGTGACTGCGGTGAGATTTGAAAATGTCACTGCCGGATGTTGAGTGTCCATCGGATGCCCCTCTCTTTAGTGCTTTAGGCGACGGCCAAGGTGCACAAGCTGAAGTTCAAATACCTTTAAATACAGGAACATAAAGATATCTTTATGTCAACTAATTTTGAGCCCGATGAGATGCTTTAAAACCGAGAATGACCATCTATTTATTTGGTCGAGAAGATAGGAGAAGGTGACGCAACTTAGACTAAGTACTGATAATTATCGCTGTTGTTGTTTTCTTCACTGATATCCACCTTATTATGGATCGGCGTTACGATTTTTATTTTCGTTAAGAGCTGTCATTGCTCAGAATTGTCTGAATTGGTCATATTCTGCCGGATATAGCTGTTTCAATATACCAAGTATGTAATCAGCCGTTATGTCGCCTTGCCTAGGCCAACCAGGGCGAAAAGATTCTTTCACACGTTGTTCGTAGTCAGTTATCGCATTCGAAGGGCTTTCCAGAAACTGAATTATCTCATCTTGATAGCGATGATCGTCTGTGTGTTCGACTGAATCAGCAAGTGTTGTGAGCAATCCCATTGCGAAGAGTTTAGAGCACGAATAGTCAGGGAGGCCATCGGGGTTACTGATTGAAATGATTTCATTCGGAAGCTCATTAGCCTTCGTTAATGTATGTGATCCTCCGAGTACGCCAAAAGTTGGTGATAGAACTGCAGTGAACAATTCGTCAAACATCGGTTTGACTGTTTTCTGCCATGGTTCAAGGTTGTAGCGTGGTATATGTTCCGTTCTGTAAATATAGTCAAAAAAGGTTGTACCAAATAATCGTGCAGCGAACCCTAATTGCTCTAGTTTTGGCACTATTTCTATAATTACGTCTCCATCATATAAACGAAAACCTGGTTTGTAATGCCTGTTGAAAGCGAGTATGAGCGTTTTGCATTGAAAGAAGCGGGTTAATGACATGACTGGATCAGGGTCAATTGAATAGAACAGCCGCTCCCACGAGTGAGTCAGAATGCATCTTGCGCTTTGACTTGTTCTGGATTCGCCCATTGCTTGACGCTCCAAGTAGGGATTGTCGCAATGTCCAAGAAAAGCAAGCTCGGCACAATCATCTGTTAGATCTAAAATTTGTTTTTCTTTTTCAACTGAGCGATGACTAGATGCATTCTCCTCAAGTTGGTCCTTTATCTGCTCAAGTTGATTTCTAAATATGAGTTGATCAGCAGATACGAGTGAGCTTCCTATCACAGCAGGGATGTTGTCGAGCGGGAGAGCGTTCATCTCGTCTTCTTGCTCAGATATCTTCGCGTGAAGACTTGTAATTTCAGATGATAAAGTTTCTGAATCCTCCTTGATTCTCGTTTCCTCCGCTTCTACTTCTTTAAGCTCATTTTCGAGGCTGAGACTCAATTCAGAATTACTTTCAATTTCATCTTCGGATCTAGTTGCCTCCAAAATTATTTGATGCCTTGTTCTTCTTTCGACACAGCGGCACTTTCTCTCCTTAAGTCCCTCTTCTTCGACAAGTAATCGGTCCAGTTCTAATTGATCTCTCATTACAGATCGCTTGATTGAGATATATTGTTTCAACAGATCTCGTTTGATAGCCCGTTCTTTGGCTTTTCGAATTTCATTAGCTACCTGATTCATCCGATTTATTCCTGTATGGAAGAGATGGTTCCTTTTAGTCGTTGATTGAAAACTAAAAATTGAGACGCTGATTAGATGGGATTCTTTACGAAATTACCAGATTCCAATTTTCTTCAAACCAATACATAAACCACACCCCCACACCCACCTGAGGAGCCCAAGAAATAGGTGCTAAGATAGTTACAATAGCAATAGCAAAACCAGATCCTTCGTCAATCCATCCCGTTCTTTTAGTTTCTGTGTCTTTAAAAATTCCGCTATAACCATCTGGAGAAAAGAACCCCATTAAGACTGAGATCAATCCAGCAATCCCTAACATCATCCATCGGCCACTCGTACTATACTGGAGAGCCATGAATGAATTCGCCAACCAATCAAAACCTTTCAAACCCGTATGAAGTTGCCAAGTATCCTCCGAAAAAACGGTTGCCACACTAATCCCAAGCGGTAACGCTTTCTGATACACAGAATTGAATTCACCAGTCCATAGAAATACAACAGATGTGATTAGCAAATCCAAAAGTTGATAGAAAAGGAGAGCCAAAGCCGCTCCGGCAAAGAAACTGAAGACCACCTTGTACAGTTTGAGAAATATCCACGCCATACTTTCTGGTTTCCGTTTTCTCCGATTACTATATGTTCCCGCTACTTAAGCTTGCACCTAAACGCTTTTCCATCATGTCGACCAAACCTACACACGGTAATACACTGTTACTATCCTCTCCAACGTAACACACCATGTACCTATACGAGTAAGAACTAAACGATGCTTCAAATGCAATGAACCGGGGGATGAACTCTATCGCTGCAAAAGGGAGAATTGTATGGACAGTCAGTATGGTTTAAGACAAT
>CACAXU010000038.1 GCA_902536515.1 uncultured Litorivicinus sp.
CATTGAGAACTGCTTATGGAGATTTTGATACCGTATTGCGGCAAACTCAAAATGTTGAACTGTTGGAGAGAGCATGCGCTGAGATGAATCAAGTTCGACAGCGACTCCATGTCGAGCAGGTATCTTGGTATTGCGACTTAGGTGAAACGCACGGATTGAGTTATCACACCGGTCTCGTTTTTGGTATTTATTCACTACAACGCGATCAATTATTGGTTCAGGGTGGTCGTTATGATCACGTCGGAGAGTCATTTGGTAGAGCGCGGGCCGCAACAGGTTTTAGTGCTGATTTGAAAACATTGGTTCGTCTTGCGAGCTGAGTCAGGTCCATTACATATGCATCAGAGTTTAGTCATCCTGGGTAGCCAGTGGGGCGACGAGGGGAAAGGGAAGATCGTCGACCTTTTAACGGAAAAAGTAGACTACGTGATTCGCTATCAGGGTGGTCACAATGCGGGCCATACCTTGGTTGTCAATGGTCAGAAGACGGCTCTGCATTTGATTCCATCTGGGATTCTACGCCCGCATGTACGTTGCGTGATTGGAAATGGCGTGGTGTTGTCCCCAGAAGCGCTTGTTAGAGAAATCAAGATGCTTGAAACGCGTGGGCATTCGGTTGTCGATCGTTTGCACGTTTCGACCAATTGTCCTCTAATCATGCGTGTACATGTCGCACTGGATCAAGCGCGGGAAGCGGCAAGAGGCGATGCGAAGATTGGAACAACTGGTCGAGGAATTGGTCCGGCCTACGAGGATAAAGTGTCGCGTCGCGGTTTACGAGTCGCTGATGCGATGGATCCTGTACCGTTTGCTGAAAAAGTCCGTGAGTTGATGGAGTATCACAACTTCATCTTGACCAATCTGTATAAAGCTGAGCCCGTCGATGTTGAGGCAATGATTCAAGAGACGTTGGATGCGGCAAATTACATCAAGTCCACGGTTTGTGATACGGTGGACCTGGTCCACCGGAGCCGCCGTGACGGTAAGATTATTTTGTTTGAAGGTGCCCAAGGCAGCCTACTTGATATCGACCACGGCACCTATCCGTTTGTTACGAGTTCGAACACGACAGCTGGCGGTGTCGCAACAGGCTCAGGTCTCGGGCCGCGCTATATCGACGCGATCTTGGGAATTACCAAAGCCTATGCAACGCGTGTCGGTTCGGGGCCGATGCCAACCGAATTGTTTGATGCTGTGGGGGAGCATTTGGCCATTCAGGGTCAAGAAGTGGGCACCACGACGGGTCGAGATCGTCGCTGCGGATGGTTCGATGCGGTGGCGGTTCGTCGTGCAATTGAAGTGAATTCGATCAGTGGTGTCTGTCTTACCAAGCTGGACGTTCTCGATGGTTTGGAAGAAGTCAAACTGTGTGTTGGATACGAACTTCCCAATGGGGCAGTGGTTGATTATCTGCCGGGCAGTGATGATTTTGCTGTCGCGAAGCCAATCTACGAAACCATGCCGGGTTGGACTGATACCACTTTTGGCATGACCTCGCTTGACGCAATGCCTCGGGCCGCGAAAAACTATATTTGCCGATTGGGTGAGTTGGTTGGTGCTCCGATTGATATAGTAAGTACAGGTCCTGATCGGGAACAAACGATCGTGATTTCTTCGCCGTTTGGTGTAAACTGAACGGTATTGGCGGATGTGTTCGCCCGTTATAAACAACAAAAATCAATAGATAGACCGTCGTGGGTGGAAACACCTAACCTTAGGGACCGTAGCGGATGATTGGTCCCACGACCGTCCGGTATCGGGAGATAGCTATGTCAAAGGGGCATTCACTGCAAGACCCTTTCTTGAATATTCTTCGCAAGGAACGCGTTCCTGTGTCGATCTTTTTGGTCAACGGAATCAAGCTCCAGGGTCAGATTGAATCATTCGATCAATTTGTTGTTCTTTTGAAGAACACCGTCAGCCAAATGGTTTACAAGCATGCGATCTCAACTGTTGTACCTGCTCGCAACGTGAAGATACCGGTTGCAGGCATGGAAGACGACGATAGCGACGATCGGTACGATCTCGACAGCTAAAGAGCCTTAATCATTGCAATAGGGTGCAGGGTCGACTAGACTCCGCCGCCGCACTGTTTGTTCGACAGACAGTCTCCTTGCCATTCGGAAGGGCCGAGTGGCGAAACCCGTAAGGAGTCACAATGAATCATTACGAAATCGTTTTGCTGTTCCATCCGGATCAGTCAGAGCAGGTTCCAGCCATGATGGAGCGGTACACAAACGCCGTGAATGAAGGTGGTGGATCAGTGCATCGCTTTGAAGATTGGGGTCGTCGCCAGTTGGCTTATTCGATCAATGATCTGCACAAAGCACACTACATTTTATGGAATATCGAGTGTTCTGTTGAAGTTCTTGATGAACTCACAACAACTTTCCGTTTTAACGATGCTGTGTTGCGTAACATGGTGATCAAGCGGAAAGATGCTGTAAGCGATATCTCTCCAATCAAAGCTGCTGAGAGCCGCCAGGATCGAGAGCGTTCAGAGCGTCGTCGTGACCGCGATGCCGATCAATCAGAGGATACTGATGTCGAAACCATCGAAGCTGGCGACATCGATGATGTTGTCGATGCTGCAGAAGCAACTGAAGAGTAAGGTAGAGAGATATGTCACGTTTTTTTCGTCGTCGTAAATTCTGTCGTTTCTCTGCTGAAAATGTCGCAGAAATTGATTACAAAGACCTGGATACGTTGAAGCAGTACATTACCGAAACCGGCAAAATCGTACCTTCGCGGATCACTGGAACAAGCGCAAAGTATCAGCGGCAGCTCGCTACAGCGGTCAAGCGCGCGCGTTACTTGGCGTTGCTTCCATACACGGATTCGCACGATATCTAGTTAACAGGGGATCCAATGGCACGGCTGGCGCATTATTTGATGGCGTCTCAGTGGCGGGCAGCATTGATAGCATCAGTGTTGCTGTTGTTGCCGCTCTTATCATGGGTGGGTGCTTCGGTGGTGGCGTTATATGCTCTCCGTCGTGGCCTTGAGCAATCCTTATTGGTGACTACAGTCCCAATGCTTGCCGCACTCGTGATGGCATTTGTATTCGGTGACTCTGCAATTCTGCTGGTATTGGCGATTACAGTTGTCTTGGCAGCAGTACTTCACCAGACACTGAGTTGGCGCGCAGTCCTTGCTGTTGCATTGGGTATATCGCTTGGCTTAGTGGTTTTAGTGGGCGTGCTCTATGAGGAGACGCTGAAGGCCTTGGTTGTTGCGATCAAAGAAGTTGTTGCTCCACCGGCGCAGCTCGCCACCCTTGGGGTGGATGAGGCCACCGTGGATGCATGGATGGCATCACTCTCTGTTGGGGCACTGAGCTTTGTGCATATGGTAAGCGCTCTGTTTGCGCTTACCTTTGCACGAGCTTTGCAAGCTCGAGCATACAACCCAGGTGGGTTTAAAACTGAGTTTGAGGCGGTCATGCTGTCGCCAGTGTTTGCGGCTGGTTGTTTAGTTCTGGCAGCAACGGGGTTTTTGGTCGATCCATGGATGCTCCGGTTTTCTCCGGTGGGTGCGTTGCCATTAATGTTTGCCGGCATGGCATTGGTACATGGGCTGACGGGCATGAGAGAGTCGAAGGGACTTATCATCATGTTCTACACAGCATTGGTGTTTTTTACGCCATACCTCTTACTGTTGTTGGCGTTGTTGGCGGTCATTGACGCGTTCGTGGACTTTCGAACCCACGCTCGTCGGGAACCTCCAGAAGATGAGGATGAATAAATGGAAGTAATCTTGCTTGAAAAAGTTGGCAGACTTGGTGGTCTTGGTGACCGTGTCACTGTAAAAGGTGGTTACGCGCGTAACTTCCTGCTCCCACAAGGGCGAGCAGTTTTGGCAAATGAAGCAAACGTCGCTGAATTCGAAACGCGTCGCGCCGAGCTCGAGAAAGCTGCAAAAGAACAACTGGATGCGGCGATCGCTCGCGCTGAGGGTTTGAACGAGAAGGTCGTTGCGATCACTGCGAAAGCCGGTGACGAAGGTAAACTGTTCGGTTCAGTTGGCACACGCGATATCGCTGAAGCTGCTGAGGCTACCGGTTTGACATTGGATAAGAGCGAAGTTCGGCTTCCAGAAGGTCCATTGCGCACAACTGGCGAGCATGAAGTGCAGTGTCAGGTTCACGCAGAAGTATTTGCAACGATCACAGTTGCGATTAGCGGAGAGTAATTGATGGCATCGTTCTCAACCAGTGAGTTCAAATCAGGCCTGAAAGTGCTGATCGACGGTGATCCATGCACAATCGTTGAAAACGAGTTCGTTAAGCCAGGCAAAGGACAGGCGTTCAACCGTGTAAAGATCAAGAACCTTAAAACGGGTCGTGTCGTCGAAAAGACTTTCAAGTCGGGAGACTCGGTAGAGGCGGCTGATGTGATTGATCTCGATATGGAATTTCTATACGCCGATGGCGAGTTCTATCATTTCATGATGACCGATGGTTCTTTTGAGCAACACGCCGCCGATGCAAAAGCCGTCGGTTATGCATCGAACTGGCTCAAGGAGCAAGAGATTTACATCATTACGCTCTTTAACGGGGCACCTTTAGCGGTGACTCCGCCTAATCACATCGAATTGGAAGTTGTTGAGACCGATCCAGGCCTGAAAGGTGATACAGCGCAAGGTGGTTCGAAGCCTGCGACACTTTCAACAGGCGCCGTTGTGAATGTGCCACTATTTATCGAAATTGGTGAGGTGCTCCGTGTTGATACACGGACTGGCGACTACGTCTCACGCGCCACAAAAAAATGATGGACCGGCCTTCGGCCACAAAGACCAGTCTCGAAGTTCGTGCCAGTTTACTGTCCGAGCTTCGCTCGTTTTTCGAGGCAAGACAATCACTGGAAGTAGACGTGCCAGCGATTGCTAAATCCCCTGCATCCGACCCATGGCTTGATAGTTTTACCGTCAACGACCCAGCGGGATTGCATATTGGATATCTGCTCACCTCCCCGGAGACCTATCTCAAACGATTGTTATCAGAATACCAATGTCCATTGCATGCGATTGGAAAAGCTTATCGTGCCAATGAAGAGGGATCTGAGCATGCGATTGAGTTCACGATACTTGAGTGGTATCGACCAACGACATTTCGTCCTTTCCAAGCGATGGTATCTGAAATCCAGGATTTAGTGGAAACCCTGACGGAATATGGGCGACCAGAAGTCATCGCATACAGCGATGTTTTTGAGGCAGCCTACGGGTTGAATCCACATCAAGCGACAATAGACGATCTTGTCCAGTTTTCCAGCGATCTCGTAGGATCAAAAGCTGCCACTTCTCTCGATCTTGATAGTCAACTCAATATACTTTTTGCGACTGAGATCGAGCCACATCTCAAGAATAATATTGTCATCAATTTTCCGACGATCCAATCGGCACAAGCGCGCATCGAGTGCGACGGTGCGGATTCTGTGGCAAAGCGTGCGGAGTTGTATATCGCAGGCCGTGAGATCGCAAATGGCTATCACGAGCTCACAGATGCGGTCGAACAAGCGGCCCGCTTCGAAGAACATAACCGACGTCGCAAATCGTTGCATCGGCCGATTGTGCCGAGAGATGATGCGTTACTTGATGCATTGACGTCTGGTTTACCGGAGAGCTACGGTGTCGCTTTAGGTGTCGATCGACTACTTCAAGTGATGACACAGTCAAAAACTCTCTCAGAGTGCATGACATTTACAGGACACTTATGAAAGACCCGTCGAATTTGATTTGGATTGATTTGGAAATGACAGGGTTATCACCTGAAAACGACCGAATCATTGAGATAGCGACAGTGGTTACGGACGAAGATCTGAATGTCCTTGGTGAAGGGCCTGTGTATGCAATTAGTCAACCGCAAGCGATGCTCGATGGCATGGACGAGTGGAATACTCGGCAGCATGGAAAATCAGGTCTCACCGCACGTGTGCAAAGGTCTACCACAACAGAAGTCGAGGCAGAGACAAAAACCATTGAGTTTTTGAGTAAGTTTTTGGCCCCAAGCCAGTCGCCAATGTGTGGCAATTCGATTTGCCAAGATAGACGCTTTTTGGCCCGTTATATGCCAAAACTTGAGGCATTCTTCCATTATCGGAATCTTGATGTATCGACGCTCAAAGAGCTCGCGCGGCGCTGGAGCCCTAAAGCATGTGAAGGACTTATGAAGTCAGGTCAGCATCTTGCGCTGGCTGATATCCATGAGTCGATCGACGAGCTCAAGCACTATCGCACCCACTTTTTGAAGCTCGATTCCTAAGTCGAGATACAGCCCAATCGATATGCTCATCCAGCACAACGCCATGCGCCCCATATTTGAGTTTCAAAATCTCAATGGTTTTTGCGATATGACTCGCACTGTTGCCGAGTCCAATGGCGATATTTTCAAGAAACTTTACGTAGCCTGCGCGTCGGAGCGGATTTCCTTCGGTCTTCAGAAGAAACTCTTCTTCGCTCCACTGAAACAGATCGATCAGTGATAGGTTATCGAGCGCATGCCTTGGGCCGAATGCCGGATCTCCAACGGATGCATATCGATTCCATGGGCAGACCAGCTGACAGTCATCGCAACCAAACACACGATTACCCATCATAGCTCTCAATTCTTCTGGAATGGATCCTTTGTGCTCAATCGTTAAGTAACTAATACATTTGGTTGCATCGAGCTGGTAAGGCTTGGGAAACGCGTTGGTCGGACAAATGTCAAGACAAGCGGTACAAGACCCACACCGAGGCTGTTCAGCGGTTTGGGTGAATGGTAATGGACAGTCTGTTAAGAGTTCTCCCAGGAAAAACCAACTGCCAGCGCGATGCGATAATAATAATGTATGTTTTCCGATCCACCCGAGGCCGGCTTTTTCAGCGAGGTGTTTTTCGAGGATGGGTGCCGAATCTGAAAATACTCGAAATCCATGAGGTTGAATTTCCTCTGTCAACCAGTTACCGAGTTGTTTCAAACGTTTGCGCATGAGCTTGTGATAATCGCGGCCAAGTGCATAGCGGGAAATGTATGCCTTATCGGCGTCGTTTAGAATATCAATACAGTTGGTAGTCTCTGGC
>CACAXU010000039.1 GCA_902536515.1 uncultured Litorivicinus sp.
CAACCGAGATTCCCTGAGTAGCGGCGAGCGAAAGGGGACTAGCCCTTAAGCAACTTGTGTTTTAAGAGAACGGTCTGGGAAGATCGGCCATAGTGGGTGATAGCCCCGTATCTGAAAAGGCACTTGTTGTGAAATCGAGTAGGTCGGGACACGAGAAATCTTGACTGAATATGGGGGGACCATCCTCCAAGGCTAAATACTCCTGATTGACCGATAGTGAACCAGTACCGTGAGGGAAAGGCGAAAAGAACCCCGGAGAGGGGAGTGAAATAGAACCTGAAACCGTGTGCATACAAGCAGTGGGAGCCGTAAGGTGACTGCGTACCTTTTGTATAATGGGTCAGCGACTTACTTTCAGTAGCAAGGTTAACCATTTAGGGGAGCCGTAGAGAAATCGAGTCTTAATTGGGCGATCAGTTGCTGGGAGTAGACCCGAAACCGAGCGATCTATCCATGGCCAGGGTGAAGGTTAGGTAACACTGACTGGAGGCCCGAACCCACATCTGTTGAAAAAGATGGGGATGAGCTGTGGATCGGAGTGAAAGGCTAATCAAGCTCGGAGATAGCTGGTTCTCCTCGAAAGCTATTTAGGTAGCGCCTCATGTATCACCCTCGGGGGTAGAGCACTGTTTCGGCTAGGGGGCCATCCCGGCTTACCAAACCGATGCAAACTCCGAATACCGAGGAGTGCAATCATGGGAGACACACGGCGGGTGCTAACGTCCGTCGTGGAAAGGGAAACAACCCAGACCGCCAGCTAAGGTCCCAAAATCTAGATTAAGTGGGAAACGATGTGGGAAGGCACAGACAGCTAGGAGGTTGGCTTAGAAGCAGCCACCCTTTAAAGAAAGCGTAATAGCTCACTAGTCGAGTCGGCCTGCGCGGAAGATGTAACGGGGCTAAATCTAGTACCGAAGCTGCGGATCTCGTAAGAGATGGTAGAGGAGCGTTCTGTAAGTCTGTGAAGGTGAATCGTAAGGTTTGCTGGAGATATCAGAAGTGCGAATGCTGACATGAGTAACGATAAAGGGGGTGAAAAACCCCCTCGCTGAAAGACCAAGGGTTCCTGTCCAACGTTAATCGGGGCAGGGTGAGTCGACCCCTAAGGCGAGGGCGAAAGCCGTAGTCGATGGGAAACAGGTTAATATTCCTGTACCACCACGTGATGCGATGGAGGGACGGAGTAGGCTAGGTGATCAGGGCGTTGGTTGTCCCTGTTCAAGGACGTAGGCAGGGGGCTTAGGCAAATCCGGGCTCTCAATGCTGAGATCTGATGTCGAGTTTCTACGGAAACGAAGTCATTGATGCCATGCTTCCAAGAAAAGCTTCTAAGCTTCAGTCACGTGGGATCGTACCCGAAACCGACACAGGTGGTCAGGTCGAGAAGACCAAAGCGCTTGAGAGAACTTGGGTGAAGGAACTAGGCAAAATGGCACCGTAACTTCGGGAGAAGGTGCGCCGGTGACGGTGATGGACCTCGCGTCCTAAGCTGTTGCTGGTCGAAGTAACCAGGCCGCTGCGACTGTTTATTAAAAACACAGCACTCTGCAAACTCGTAAGAGGACGTATAGGGTGTGACGCCTGCCCGGTGCCGGAAGGTTAATTGATGGGGTTAGCGTAAGCAAAGCTCTTGATCGAAGCCCCGGTAAACGGCGGCCGTAACTATAACGGTCCTAAGGTAGCGAAATTCCTTGTCGGGTAAGTTCCGACCTGCACGAATGGCGTAACGATGGCGGCGCTGTCTCCACCCAAGACTCAGTGAAATTGAAATCGCTGTTAAGATGCAGTGTATCCGCGGCTAGACGGAAAGACCCCGTGAACCTTTACTACAGCTTCACAGTGGACTTTGAATATGTTTGTGTAGGATAGCTGGGAGACTTTGAAACCGGGACGCTAGTTTCGGTGGAGTCGACCTTGAAATACCAGCCTGGCATGTTTGAGGTTCTAACCTAGGCCCGTGAATCCGGGTCAGGGACATTGTGTGGTGGGTAGTTTGACTGGGGCGGTCTCCTCCCAAAGAGTAACGGAGGAGCACGAAGGTACCCTCAGCATGGTCGGAAATCATGCAATGAGTGCAAGGGCATAAGGGTGCTTAACTGCGAGACTGACACGTCGAGCAGGTGCGAAAGCAGGTCCTAGTGATCCGGTGGTTCTGTATGGAAGGGCCATCGCTCAACGGATAAAAGGTACTCCGGGGATAACAGGCTGATACCGCCCAAGAGTTCACATCGACGGCGGTGTTTGGCACCTCGATGTCGGCTCATCACATCCTGGGGCTGAAGCCGGTCCCAAGGGTATGGCTGTTCGCCATTTAAAGTGGTACGCGAGCTGGGTTTAGAACGTCGTGAGACAGTTCGGTCCCTATCTGCCGTGGACGTTGGAGATTTGAGAGGGGCTGCTCCTAGTACGAGAGGACCGGAGTGGACGAACCCCTGGTGTTCGGGTTGTCACGCCAGTGGCATTGCCCGGTAGCTATGTTCGGAAAGGATAACCGCTGAAAGCATCTAAGCGGGAAGCCTGCCTCAAGATGAGATCTCCCGGGCCTTCGGGCCCCTAAAGGACCGTAGAAGACTACTACGTTGATAGGTTGGATGTGTAAGCGTTGTGAGGCGTTGAGCTAACCAATACTAATTGTCCGTGAGGCTTGATCATACAATCCTCGAACTCATCGAGAATCGATCACACGATTTCACCAAATGTGCTGATACTTGTTAATTCAACACGTTATTTGTTGTGCGGCGTTGCGGCACAGCATTCCGGATTGTCTGACGACAATAGCGAGTGTGAACCACCTGATTCCATCCCGAACTCAGAAGTGAAACCGCTTTGCGCCGATGGTAGTGTGGGGTCTCCCCATGTGAGAGTAGGTCATCGTCAGGCATCTTATCGTGAAGAACCTCGTCCTCTATGTGGGCGGGGTTTTTTATTTGCCGAGTTATTTCGGACTCTCTAGGGTTTGTGTATGAGTTTGACAAACGAGCCACGTTGATACCACTCGCACCCTAGTAATTTTTATTCGTATGGAGCGGCAGGTATGGCATTGCGAAACTTGCATTGGAGTCGGCCACGCCTCTGAATTTTCTGGCGCTTCGTTTTGTTGGAGCGGCCCTTGCGCTCCTACCTTTTGTATTGATTATTCGTCCAGTGTGGCCGTCAAGTCTAGCGCTTCGGGATTTATTAATCGTAGCGACCTTTCTTAAATTGGGTTATTTCCACTGCATTTATTCGGATTAGCTCTCGGAGCGTCGGCCGGGATACTGGCGTTATTCGCTGCGGCTCAGCCAGTCTTAATCGCCATGGTCGGTTCGATGGTCAATCGTCGGATTCCTTCAGTTAGAATGTGGGTCGGCTTAATGGTTGGTCTGCTCGGTGCATCTTGGGTTAATTTTGTTCAAGGTCACTTTTCTGATGGCGCATTGTTAGGTGCGGTGCTCGGATTTGCTGCGATAGTCTCACTGTCTCTCGGTCAGGTACATGCCAAACTACAGCGTTTAGAATGCTATCCATTACTGGTTTATGTCATTCAATACACGTTTGCGAGTTTTATGAGTGTCCCGATCGCACTATATTTTAGAGGCTATAAAACCGAATGGTCTTCGTCGATGATTGGTGCTCTTTCTTATCTTGTATTCGGTGATTATTGCTTGGGATCTTCTTGATGTTAACTATAGTCCGATTTGGAGCCATTTCTCGAGTCACGAGCATCATGTTTTTGGTGCCTGGAATTGCAGCTTTGATCGCTTGGCTTTTGGTAGATGAAGTCATGCCTTTTAACGCTTGGCCTGGCATTGGTCTTGCGGATGGAGGAGTCTTATTTGTTCTTTATGCTCGAGGCGACGTCAAAAAAGTAGGCGCAGAGTCTTCATGAAATCGTCGACTTGGCTACCAGTCTTGGAGCAACTTGCCGCGGGCGAATTAATTTCAGGCTCTCAGTTAGGGACGAATCTTTCAGTTTCGCGCGCTGCTGTCTGGCAGCGAGTGGAGTACCTGAAGTCGATCGGTGTTGACATTCAAGCCAGTGACCTTGGTTACCAGCTGAGCCATGCGGTTTATTTACCGGATCCCGCAACGATAAAAGATCAGGTGCCGATGGAAGTCGATCTCTTACCTGAGGTGTGCTCAACCAATACTTTGGTCCTTGAATCACGGGCAGAACGATGTCTTATTTCCATATATCAAAATCAAGGGCGAGGCCGTCGAGGCAGGCGATGGATTGCAGCACCGGGTGATGCGTTAATGTTTTCGATCGGTGCGTGGCTTGATTGCGGTATCCAAGATCTTGCAGGGCTCTCAATTGACATTGGAGTTACGATTTGTCAGTTCCTGAATAGACTCGGTGTCAGTGCTCGCCTTAAGTGGCCAAATGACTTGTGGGTCGACGAGCGCAAACTTTCTGGTTTGTTGATGGAACTTCAGGGTGATCAAGATCGAACTTTTGTTGTGACTGGCATTGGGCTTAATTTGTGGCCAGCATCAGGTATTAATGCGTCGACAACATCGATGATTGATGTATCAAATCATGTCTGGACAGACCAGGATACGGGAACCCTAATTAACACCTTGTGTTCGGCTATCAACGAGTATCCGAGTCGAATTTCTGCAGATCGGATCGAGCGCTACAACGCAGTCTCTCTACTCAATGGCCGACAGATCAATGTGACCTCTGGGATCAAACAGATCTCAGGGATCGCTCATGGTATCGATGAGTTCGGTCGGTTATGTGTCCTGACACATGCTGGGGCAGAATATGTGTCTGCTGGTGATGTTAGTGTAAGGCCTCGATAATGGAATTACTCATTGATTTTGGAAACAGTCTGCTGAAATGGTGTTTGTGGGCTGATGAGCGCGTCGTAGATCAAGGGTATATTGATCCAATTGCATTAGAATCCGGGTTGCGTTCGATCGACTGGTCAGTAGTGCACTTGGTGGCGATTTGCAGTGTGTCTGATCCAGAGCTAACGCACGCGGTGTCTGTTTACTGCGACAGTCTATCTGCATCTCACTGTGATGTTCGCAAAATGCATTTGGCTCATCTGCCACCTTGGTTCTCTCTGGGATCAACATCCGCTGATCAGATTGGCATAGACCGAGTGGCTGCCATGCTGGGCGCGTTTGGTGAGGGAGCAAATTATTGTGTGATTGACGCGGGAACTGCCTGCACCATTGATTTCGTCTCCAATGGTGAGCACCAAGGTGGCTATATTTTTCCAGGCCTATCGTTGGCTCGGAGTAGTCTCACTCTGAGAACCGCGCGAATCAACGGTGTTGCTGACAGGCTATATTCAGCGAAACTTGAACCAGGCCGAAATACGCAGCTGGCAGTTGAACACGGTGTTCGGATGAGCTTGGTGTCGAGTTGCGAACGTGCACTTCGCAACTCATCGTCGCCCATCGATGCAGTGATTGTGACCGGTGGCGATGGTGAGTGGCTTGCCGGACACCTTCCGGATCATGTGATTGTGAAGCCAAATTTAGTGTTTATGGGAATCCATCGATTTTTCCGCGGACTGTAATATTTTTTGACAAAGTCCTTGTAATCAGGCGCCCCTTTTGGTTAAATCTCGCGCCCTGAATTGCAGGAATGTGGTTTAGATTTCGCCGGCATAGCTCAGACGGTAGAGCAGCGCACTTGTAATGCGAAGGTCCCGAGTTCGATTCTTGGTGCCGGCACCACTAGCCCAGTTTGACTGGGTAAGTGGAGGGGTGGGTGAGTGGTTAAAACCGGCAGACTGTAAATCTGTTGCCTATGGCTACGCAGGTTCGAATCCTGCCCCCTCCACCAGTTTGGATTGTATGTACGGGCGAGCATAAGCCGCTGCACGTCCGTTTTATGTCGCACCAATACGTAGAAAAGGAACGAGGTACCGTTCACATGGCAAAAGAGAAGTTTGAGCGTAGTAAGCCGCACGTAAACGTGGGCACGATTGGTCACGTTGACCATGGTAAGACAACTTTGACAGCGGCATTGACGCGTGTTGGAGCGGAGATTTTTGGTGGTGAGACGCGTGCGTTTGACCAGATTGACAATGCACCTGAAGAGCGTGCGCGCGGTATTACGATTTCGACGTCACATGTCGAGTATCAGTCACACACACGTCACTACGCACACGTTGACTGTCCGGGCCATGCTGACTATGTGAAGAACATGATTACCGGTGCGGCACAAATGGATGGTGCGATTTTGGTTTGTTCTGCAGCAGATGGTCCGATGCCACAGACACGTGAGCATATTTTGTTGTCACGTCAGGTTGGTGTTCCTTACATCGTTGTCTTCATGAATAAGGCAGACATGGTTGACGATCCTGAGCTGTTGGAACTGGTTGAGATGGAGATTCGTGAGCTACTGGATCAGTATGAGTTCCCAGGCGACGACACGCCAATCATTATTGGTTCTGCACTGAAGGCATTGGAAGGTGATACATCTGACATTGGTATGCCAGCGGTTCAGAAGTTGATTGAGACCTTGGACGAGTACATTCCTGAGCCAGAGCGTGCGATTGATCAATCATTCTTGATGCCGATCGAAGACGTCTTTTCGATTTCTGGTCGTGGAACGGTTGTGACTGGTCGTATCGAGCGCGGTATTGTCAACGTTGGCGACGAGATTGAGATCATTGGTATTAAGGAAACAACGAAGACGACCTGTACTGGCGTTGAGATGTTCCGTAAGTTGCTTGATGAAGGTCGTGCGGGTGAGAACGTTGGTGTTCTTCTGCGTGGTACGAAGCGTGATGAAGTTGAGCGCGGCCAGGTTTTGGCGAAGCCAGGTTCGATTACTCCGCATACTAAGTTTGAGTGTGAGGTGTATGTCTTGTCAAAGGATGAGGGCGGTCGTCATACACCGTTCTTCAAGGGTTATCGTCCACAGTTTTACTTTCGTACCACGGATGTGACTGGTGCGTGTGAACTTCCTTCAGGTACAGAGATGGTGATGCCAGGTGATAACGTGAAGTTGTCAGTTGAGC
>CACAXU010000040.1 GCA_902536515.1 uncultured Litorivicinus sp.
GGTCCCAGGAATTAATGCAAGTGCTTGCGCTAAACCGATGACCAACGCTTCCTTAACTCGTATTCGGGCGAAGCCACCACGACCTTTTTGATAGTTTGCCCACCACAGCAATAGTCCAAATCCAATCGTCGCCCACGCGATGACCATGTCCCTGCGGAGCTCAGTTTCGATGAAGTCTTGGGCGATAAAGCCCACGAAGACAGCGGGTAACGTCGCCAAACCCGTCAACCACCCGAGCCGAGCATGCCGAGGATAGCGTCGACCCCTTCCAACAACCATACCCATCGTGACTCTCTGAATCTCTAGACGCAGACTGAGAATCACAGCGCCTAAAGAACCGAAGTGAACCGCGACGTCGAAAGCTAATTCCTGATCCGGCCATCCAAAGACGGCTGAGGGCAAAATCAAATGCGCAGAGCTCGAGATTGGCAGGAACTCTGTCAAGCCCTGAATGAGTGCCAAGACAAATGCGTACTCAATAGTCATATAATTTCGACGGCTGCTCGGAGAGCGATTTCCATGATACCGTTTGTCGCAAATACAATGGCGTTAGTTGTTGTCCTGGAATCCACTTCGATGAATCCATGCCTGATGCCAAGCGTCTGAGCGTCTCAAGTGTCGGCGAAACAGGAATTGGCGATATGGGAAACCGATCGGTTTCCTCAGTGTGACAAATCCATTTATGTTCTCCGTTGAGCTCATTGACTGACATCAGTTCGAGGCAACCGAAGGTGCCATCTGCTTGTCGGTCGAATCCAACATAGACTTCATTCATTCGTGCATCAAGCAGTGCATTATAAACACTACTCTGACTTGCAGCTGCCAACAGCGAGAGTTGATCGATAGGCAACACGCGCAGTGGATTCACCAAATCAAGGGCATGAATACATGACACGGCTATTCGCAAACCTGCAAAACTCCCTGGGCCGTTAATCACGACACATTGCGACAATTTATTTACCGACTGCCCAGACTCAATGCATAGCGATCGGATAGACTCGAGAAGCACCTTGTCATGACGTCCCTCAATCGCATCATATGCGATCCAGTCGGATCCCACTTCTATTCCGACAGACAATCGATCGCGTGATGCATCAATAAATAAACAACTCATCACGCTGTGACCTCAAACACAGATTTCGATTTAAACAATCACTCGCTCCAAACGATCACCAAGGCGCGTTAAACATTCATACCCAATCGTATTCGCTTTTTGGGCAACCGCATCTAAAGAAATCGCTGGCCCCATCATTTCGACCCACGTCCCCTCTTTAATGTCTTTGACTGTACTCACGTCGACAGTAATCAAATCCATACTCACACGACCAACAATGGGACACCGTTGTCCTTCGACAAGCACTTCACCTCGGCTACTTAATGCGCGCAAGTAGCCATCCGCGTAACCGAGACCAATCGTTGCGATAGACAACTGGCGGGGTGCGACATAGGAGCCACCATAGCCGATGGTGTCCCCTTCACGCACCTGCTGTAGTTCCATGACCTGAGCATGCCAGGTTACAACTGCCTCAAACCCCTTGGGATCGCCCGGATTAGGTGATCCGCCGTAAAGACCAATCCCTGGCCTAACAAGATCATAGTGATAGGGAGCACCAAGCAATATTCCAGCTGTATTGGCAAGTGAACTTGGTGGGCACAACGTACCGAGGTTTGATCTGATCATGTCAAATAGTGCACGTTGCTGCTCGCTATCGGGACGTTTAGGTTCATCAGCTGATGCCAAATGACTTATCAAAAGCGATGGCTGACATTGAGATACCACATCGAGCAACTGATCGTGCTGGTATTCGGGAATACCGAGGCGGCGCATCCCGGTATCAACATGAATCGCTGGTTTCAGTCCAGCAATCACCGGATCGAGTGCATCGCCCAGCGTATTGATGACCGGTCGAATGTGAGAATCTGATGCAATTCCAACCTCTTGTTCAATCAATCCGTGAAACACGTAAATAACGGCATCCGGTACCAACGCTCTGAGAGCTATCGCTTCGTCAAGATAAGCGACAAAAAAAGTTCGACATCCGGCTTCCCACAGCACGGGAGCTGCGAAGTCGATGCCGACACCATAGGCATTCGCTTTGATCGATGCTGCACATTCTGCGTTGCGTGAAAACGAAGACAAGCGCTGGTAGTTTGCTGCCAACGCCTGTTTTGAAAGTATCAGCCGAGGCTTTCGGCTCATCAGCTACTTGCCTTTGAGCGCTTTAAAAATTTCGTGCCGAATTTCTTCAACCTGGCCCACGCCTTGAATACGATTCATGGATGGTGCACTAGCCGCATCCGTTTTTACCCAAGAGGTATAGAAATGAATCAGTGGCTCTGTTTGCTCGTGGTAAACAGACAATCGGTCGCGTACAACAGATTCTTGATCATCATCACGTTGGATCAGTGGCTCACCAGTCTCATCGTCAAATCCATCCTTCTTCGGCGGGTTGTAGATGATATGGTAGGTCCGGCCTGACGCTAGGTGAACGCGACGCCCTGCCATCCGCTCGATAATTTCTTCATCATCAACGGCTACTTCAACCACATGATCGATATTCACGCCTGCATCGCGTAGCGCTTCAGCTTGCGGAATGGTGCGTGGAAATCCATCAAACAAACAACCGTTTGCGCAATCAGGCTGCCCTAAACGTTCTTTTACAAGCCCAATCATAATGTCATCCGACACCAATCGCCCAGCATCCATCACTTCTTTTGCAGCGAGCCCAAGTGGGGTCTCAGCTTTGACCGCTGCTCTTAACATATCGCCGGTTGAAATTTGAGGAATACCAAAATCTTTACAGATGTATTGAGCCTGGGTTCCTTTACCTGCGCCAGGCGCGCCTAACATAATGACTCGCATGTGCTATCGCACTCCTTGTTGAGATAATGCAGAACCCTATCTGGATTTCACGTGTTTGTGCAAGTTATCTAATGGTGCGACTAGCTAGTATTTCGCATACCCGCAACAATGCTTGCAACAGAAGCTATTAAAGCCCGCTCAACCACTGGCTACTGTGGTCTTTCGCGATCGCGACGCAAAAACTCTGCCTATACGATATGCAAAGCCTCCATGCATGAATGGCGGACAGCGAGAGAGCGGGCAATTGCTAATTCACGCTCTAATAATTCGTTGAATTGGTTGATCTCAGAAATGTTCTCGATCGCTGATTACATTCGAACTCGCGTGAGCTGACCAAGCGCACGCTCTCGCACAACGCTGGATGCAGTTCCATATTCATTCAATCCTTCGGATCACTTCAGGCTCAGAGAGCTTTAGCCTGATCCCATAGTCCATTTTTTTCGTTGTCAGTTGCGGTTGTTAAGTCGATCCCTTGCGCTTTCGCCAATCGATTCACTATCTCGATACGGAGTTCAAATTTTTGTGTTGCAAGTCGAAGCGCTTGCTCGCTATCAAGACCAAGATGCCTACCCAAACTCACGATTGTAAAAAGCAAATCACCGTACTCTTCCCGGATAGCCGCTGAATCCTCTTCGGCCCGGGCCGTATGTAACTCTACCAACTCTTCATCAATTTTTTCGAACACGCCCGTAATCGAAGACCAATCGAAGCCGACCCTCAAGGCTCGCTTTTGAATTTTTTGAGCCCGAGATAAAGCGGGTAATCCGAGCGGGATATCATCAAATAATTCAATCTGACCGCGGCTCACACGTTCTTCTGCCTTTTTTGCTTCCCATATCTGTTTGATTGACTGAACTGACGCATCTTCGCTATCCCCGAAACTCTGGAATGTTGCATCTGGAAATACATGCGGGTGACGGTCCAGCAACTTAGTTACGATTGCGTCGATGACATCATCCAAGGAAAAGCGGCCATCCTCTTCTGCGAGACGAGCGTAGAACACCACCTGAAATAACAGATCCCCAAGCTCTGCGCACAGCTCGTCCAAATTACCACGCTCAATCACGTCGCCAACCTCGTACGCTTCTTCAAGCGTAAATGGAACAATGCTGCGATAGGTTTGACTTCGATCCCAAGGACAACCGTGCTCTGGATCACGCAAACACGCCATGAGTCGCACTAAATCTGCGAGCTGATGACTCATGCAGTCCGGATCCGTTTTGCTGTCATAACATTGTGGATACGCTGCACCCGATCAAGAACCTGTGACAGTTGAGATAAGCTATCCACCTCAATCGACAGTTGCAATCGAGCGGTATTGGCTGACGCGTCACTCATTGTTTGCATACCAGTAACATTGACCCGTTCGTTCGCGAGGAGCGAAGTGACATCTCTCAACAAACCCTGACGATCATACGCGCTAATCTCGATATCCACCGGATAAGTCTCAACCTGGTTCTCACCCCAAGATACCTCAATAATACGCTCTGGTGACTCATCACCGAGACTCAACAGATCGGAGCAGTCATCGCGATGAATACTCACACTGCGGGTTGTTATGATGTAGCCGACAATAGGGTCACCTGGCACTGGGTGACAGCAGGTTGCGATCTGTGTCAATAACTTTCCGACACCGCGAATTTGAATCCCGTCGGTTCGTGCTTGGAGCGAAGCCTCTTGTGGCTCAAGATCAAGTTCCCGCTGGGTCGATCTAGAGAGTCGACTAACTGCGCCAACAACCTGTGAGACTCTGACATCGCCGGCGCCGACCGCCGCATATAACTCGTCACTCGATTGCAGATTCAGCATTTCCGACACGATCTGTAAATCAAACGAACCAAGCGCAAGTCGCTTAAATTCCGAATCGATTAACTGCTTCCCAGCAGACACATTTTGCTCGCGATCCAGTTGCTTGAACCAGGCTTGAACCTTGGCTCGAGCACGGGAGGTTTTTAAGTAGCCGAGACTTTGATTGAGCCAATCCCGACTGGGTCTCGCTTCGCTTTGACGCAAGATATCAACCTGATCACCGACTTTGAGAAGGTAGGTCAACGGAACGATCTTGCGATTCACTTTTGCACCACGACATGAATGGCCAATATCAGTGTGCACTTTGTAGGCAAAATCAAGTGGAGTAGATCCAGACGGGAGGTCGACTACGTGCCCATCACGAGTAAATACGTAAATCCGATCCTCCAGCACGTCTTGCCGAAGAGCATGGGACAATTCCTGAAGGTCGCCTAGTTCATCATGCCAGTCTAGCACCTGCCGCAACCATGCAATTTTTTCTTCATAGGCTTCGCCATTGATATCGGTGTCGGTCCCTTTATATTTGTAATGCGCGCAGACACCATACTCCGCTTCATAGTGCATTTGCTGTGTCCGGATCTGTACCTCAACAACCTTTCCTTGAGGCCCGATCACCGCTGTGTGGAGCGAGCGATAACCGTTGGGTTTTGGTGATGCGATGTAGTCATCGAACTCGTGCGGGATACTCTTATATGCACCATGCACTAAACCCAGCGCGGCGTAACAATCACGAACAGAATCCACAAGAATTCGAATCGCTCGAACGTCGTAAATTTGCGAGAAATCAACTTGCTTTCGTTGCATCTTTCGCCAAATTGAAAAAATATGTTTTGCACGCCAATTCCTGAATATATCGCTCACGGTCTTCGCGACGTTCAGCAAGCGCCTTCGCAATTTGTTTATAGGCATTTTCTTCCAGATATCGAAATGAGAGATCTTCTAGCTCCCACTTCAGGTGCCCAATTCCAAGACGATGAGCAAGGGGCGCGTAGACTTCAGACACTTCCCGCGCAACCTTGATTCGGCGTGAGTTATCGGCCGATTTAACCGCACGAATCGCGGCTGTCCGTTCAGCAAGTTTGATCAGTGCCACCCGGACATCGTCGATCACAGCAACCAACATCCGTCGAACTGCATCGGCCTGATTCTCTGCGGCTCCGAGGAATTGTTTTGGCGTATCTTGGCGCGTCTGGCTAATAATCGCCATCTGCTGCACACCTTCGATCAATTTGGCAACCGGTTTACCAAAGACCTGACGTACGTCACGTAACTGCAGACGGCCAATCCGGACCGATCGGTATAGTAATGCAGCAACGAGCGCATTTTCATCAATCGGCATTGCTGATAGCATATCGGCCATTTCAAGACCAAACCGGTACGCATCAGGCCCCTTCCAATCTTTGGCCATTGTATCTTGAGTCTCAAGCGCTTCGATCAACTCGATCGCTTTCTGAAGATTTTCTGTTGACTCAAGGTGTGCTTCACGCGCAAATCGCTCAGCCCAATTTTCCAATGTAAGATCGGAGTCGAGCTGAATCGGATGAAGTTCCCGCGCCTTAACCACTCGCCGCTCGCTTCACAAATAGCGCCATTGATTCAACATGTGCAGTATGTGGAAACATGTCCATGATTCCAAGACGCGTCATCGAAAAGCCACGATCAATCAATATTCGAGCATCTCTCGCAAGCGTTGCCGGATTACATGACACATAAAGCACACGCGCGGTGTTTTTGAGTGGTAACGCTTCAAGTACTTCTTTCGCACCCGAGCGTGGAGGATCGACTATCAGCGTATCCCATGATTCTCTCAAAAACGGCTGTCCTGCTATTGGTTGGGTTAAATCAAAGACAACCGCTGAAACGTTGTCCAGCGCGTTATGGCGCGCGTTGTGTAGAACCCGCTCGACCATAGCCTTGGAGACCTCAACTCCGACCACTGAGGCACACTGTGTTGCAACTGCGAGCGTAAAATTCCCGAGACCACAAAATAAGTCCAATACTCGTTCAGTTCCCTTGAGTTCGAGAATATCGATGGCCTGCACAATCATTTTTCGGTTCATTGCTGCATTGACTTGCGTGAAATCTGTCACCGTAAATTGATACTCGAGACCGTATTCACCAATGC
>CACAXU010000041.1 GCA_902536515.1 uncultured Litorivicinus sp.
GGGATGCCCAAACCGCAAACCTTAATTTGAATTTAGTGGGTGGAGTTGTTCTTCCCATGGATCGAGTTACTCGAATTGGCGAGGGTGGTACTTCACTCGCCGGTAATGAATCAACGGGAGAATAAGCGATGTCATTCTTTACCTCATTGACGGGTCTAAACGCTGCAACGACACAGCTTTCTGTGACCTCAAACAACATTGCGAACGCAGGGACGACAGGTTTTAAACGCTCACGATCTGACTTCGGTGATATTTTTGCGACCTCTCCACTTCAGAAAGCATCGACCGTCGTCGGTCAGGGAACCGCGTTGAAGCAGGTTACTCAAGAATTCTCTCAGGGTAACATCGAACTCTCTGGAAACTCTCTGGACCTTGCGGTTACCGGTGAAGGATTTTTTCCTCTGCGCTCGGCCGATGGACAGGATCTGTTCACTCGAAACGGTTCTTTTCTTTTGGACGAACAGAACACGGTGGTGAACTCCGCTGGACAATTTTTGCGAGTCGCCTCTGTTGACTCCCTCGGTAAAGCTGATTTCCAAGCGGAGCTGGTTCCTTTAACAATTGCACCAAATACGGTGGGACAAGCAATCGCTACCTCTCGAATTGATCTAGCGATTAACTTCCCAGCTGAATCGTTGCCTCAAACGACGGTGAATGAGTCCAATATTGAAACCATCAAACCATTTGATCAAAACGACCCAACGACCTACGCAAAGTCAGCCGCGGTCACCATCTTTGACGAAAATGGTAACGACTTCCTGCTCACCTTTTTCTATCGTCGGGTCGGGGTTGCGTCAGCTGATGATCCGTTTAACAAATGGCAAACCCATATCGTGCTCGATGGCCAGGAGATTACCCCGGCTCTCGGTCAGGCCACCGCAACTGACCAAACACCACTGTATGTTGACAAATACGGCAATATCCTTCCTGAGGATGAGTTACCCACAGCTGTTCGAAATAATGCGGTCTTCAGGAAATACATCTTGGATGATCTTGCCGATCCAAACTTGTCTGCTCCGGCAAAGGCATCTGGTACGTTGGTTGGATTACCCTATCTCACTGAGGAGGCGGGAGTTAACTTTGCACCATCGGTTGCTTCAACCTCGATCTCAGTCGTTGAGGATGAGTTGACAGAGATCGGTGATACGTCGCTTACCATTGCGGCGACAGCGATAGCATCGAATACAATCACGGTCGCTAATCACGGTCTGAGCACCGGTGATCGGATACAGTACGATGCACAATCAGGAACAACGGCTACCGGACTGATTGATCAAGCTGAATATTATGTTGTCAGAGAAAGTGCTTCGACCTTCAAGCTTGCGACAAGTTACGCAAATGCGGTCGCAGAGACTCCTGTTACCCTAAATTTTTCTGGCGGGAATAACAACCAAATAATTACCCATCGCGAAGTCGTTTCTCTTACGATGAAAGACTCTAATAACGCGGAGCTGGCTACTCTTTCCACGGTCACTGCAGCGTCAGCCTCGGTTGATTTGATCAAAAACGGTGATGTCGAAGCCAATGATCGTGTTTCGCTAAAACTCACTGATGCTGACGGGACGGCTGTAAACATATCGACCAGCGCACTATCTGCTGACGCGTCGGTTGCCGATGTCGTTGATGCTTTAAATCGAGCATCGGCTGCAACAACGGTTAATTTTGCGAGTATTGCATCCAACACGATCACAGCGACAGGACACGGGTATGAGACCGGCGACCGGGTTAAGTTTAACTTACACGGCGGCACCGCGATCGGTGGCCTCACCGACGGGACTGAGTATCATGTCGTCAAACTGTCGGCGGATACTTTCCAGCTGGCGACGACCTACGCGAACGCAACTGCGTCGACACCGGTGACCGTCGGCTCAATTACCAATACGGCGGCAAATACGACGGCAACGTTCGATTCAGCCGAGGGGACTGGTCAGTATGTTTTCTCAACCGATACAAATGCAGCCGGCGATGTAGTTGTTGCCTCTCGAATCGTTATCACACGTGCTGATGGGAAGAATTTCAGAATCGCATCCGATATCACCAGGCACTCATTGTCTGGCGAGTCTGCCATCCATGAGAACGTCACCTTAGATAGTCCCGAGATTAGCTCGACTTCGACGGCATTGACCCAGAATGGGGTGAGGCTGGATACCAGTACGACGATCGAGGAGCTCGTCTCGGCGTTACATCGGAGTGCCTCTGAAACCGATTTTAAGATTGAACTCTCGACAACCGCCAATAACACGATTGATATCACCAAAACTGACGGTACCAATTTCTCGGTGACCGCTGATAGGCTGCCGAATGGTACGACCGGTCTTCTGACCGCGTTGCAGAGTGAAACGCTCGCCGCGCTCACGGAAGGTGATGTGAGCGACACAACCTCGAACGGGACTACTGCCCCTGATCTATCGGCGGCGTTTGATTTAACAATCGATGAAGACCCTCTCGATCCAAATGCGACCAATTCGCTGACAGTTGATCTGTCTGCTTTAAACGCACCGGCAAATGCCGCCTTATCGGGTGACGAGGTTGCCGAGCAGATGACAAAGGAAATCAATCGTCAATTTGGTGATCAAAGGTATTTCAATTTGAGCTCGGCGGCGAATCGCCAATTTCGGATGACCTTTGATACTAACCCGAATGATTTGATCGCCGCCCAGGTGGTAGATATCTACATTCCCGCGTCGGCTGTTTACACTGAAAAATCATTGGCGCAGGAAATTCAGTCTCAACTCAGGGAGGCAACAGGAACACAAGTAGCAGTAAATTACAGTGGTTCGTCGAAGGGTTTCGTATTCTCACCTGAGGATGACACTAGCCAGTTAACCATTTCAAACGTTCCTGCTTCAGCATCGCTGACCGGTTCAGCCGTGCCGAATACACTCTTTGGCCTGAATACCCTATCTTCAAACTTTACGCTGGACTCTCGCGGTCGCTATGCCGCAGAGGTCATACCGAATGGAAGCCAGATTCTGGCCGATACAGACCAACAACGGTATGGCATCAAGGTTGAGTTTGTACCTGATGACGAATCGGGGGGTCAGTTCACTATTTCGAGTGGTAAAACGGGAGATGGCTCAGCGATACGGATTGAGAACATGTCTACCGCTGCCCGCACATACTTTGGTTTTGATCCAGACAGCGCCACGGCGAATGAACTTGTGGTTGTGGCGGTCGATCAGACCGTTGCGGTCCGCGGTGTCGAGTCCACCGCAGCGCGTGTTTTCGGTAAGCCAGTGAGCTTCGATCCAGACGAGGCTTTCTTTGTCGATGATTTGACCAATGAGTTTACTGTGACTGTCGATACCGTGACGGAAACGTTCCGACTGCCAGTTGGTAACTATAACTTGAACAGCTTCAAGACCGCGCTCGAGAATCGGATTAATGCGATGGAGGATTCTCTTGGGAATTCGATCTCTGGTGTTCGCGTCAATTTTGATCAGGTTAACGAGATATTCCAATTTACATCCGGCACGACCGGCGACTCGTCGTTCTTGCAGATTTCTGGATCCTCGCGGTACGGGCTTGAGGACATTGAGTCGAGTGTTGGTCAGACATCAACGTTCCGTAAGCCGGTCGCAGACCTAACAGCGAGCGGCCAGGATATTTTTGTTGCGAAGGACGAAAACGGAGTATTCCGGGAATATTCAGCCGACTTTACGTCGGGACTATCGCCGCTCCCTGGCAACCGGAACTTTACCGAAGACCCAGAGTTCCGGCCACTCTTTTTGGATAAGGGTGAATTGACCTTTGATACGGCGGGTAACTTGGTTTCACCACTGAATGGAATTTCACTGGATAACGTCGTCATCGGTGGTTCAGGTAACACGCTCAATATCGATATTGATTATGTGGGTTCAACTCAGTTCTCGGGCGCTTTCTCAGTCAACTCGCAGAGTCAGAATGGTCAGCCAAACGGATCACTGGTTGCGGTCGACATTGCTGATGACGGTCTGGTGACAGCATCGTACTCAAATGGTACCCAGGATCTGAAGGGCAAGATCGTGTTGTCCACTTTTTCGACACCTAACGGTTTGCGTCAGCTCGGTGATTCGACCTTCCTGGAATCCAACGAATCCGGGGCCCCAACGCTTGGTGAACCGGGTGGCGCTGGGTTTGGCACGATCCGTGCTGGTGCACGGGAAAGGGCTAACGTCGATTTGACCTCGGAACTAGTTGACTTGATCACCGCACAGCGGAATTTCCAGGCAAACGCGAAGGCTATCGAAACGTCATCAACCCTGACGTCAACGATTATTAACATCAGAAGCTAATGAGCTTTTAGTATTTTAGGAACTTGCCATGGATCGTCTGGTCTTTACAGCTAACACAGCGATGTCGGAATACCGACTCGATCGTCAAAACATGACGCACGAGTTAGCGAACGTCTCGACTACCGGATTTAAAAAAGCCTTTCAGATTGCGAATAGGGCGGTTCGTGTAGAGGGGGATGGATTTGATACGCGGTTCTTACCAAGAGCAATGACGTCGCCGAAAATTGATCTGGCGCATGGCGTAAGGCAGCTTACTGGTCGAGCGCTTGATGTCGCGATGGATAATAAGACCGTCCTTGGGGTCCTTTCAGAGAACGGTGAGCTTGCCTGGACGCGACGAGGCGATCTTAGACAAGGACCTGAGGGGTTTATTCAGACGGGCGAGGGGTATCTGGTTGTCGATGACTCGGGGGCCCCCTTGCAGCTTCCGCTCGGTTCGATGAAGTATCAGATCGCAAACGATGGGACTATCTCAGCCATTGATCCTAGTAACTTGGAAGCAGGCGCAGAGCAGATTGCGCGGTTGGGACTAAAGGACGCGTCGACCACTGACTTGGCGCGCCGCGAAGATGGCCTATTTAGGCCTATGAACAATACAGAAGATGGATTTGATTTTGAGGCGGGACCGGAGCCGGCCACGTTGACGCCGGGATCTCTTGAGGGCTCAAACGTCAATCCGGTCCACACACTTGTCAAGTTTATTGACCATATGCGTTCGTTTGAAATGCAAACGAAAGTGATCCGTGAAATGAAAGATAACGATAGCTCTGGCGCGTCGATGATGCGGTTATCGTAGGAGATAGAAAATGGAAGCCTCACTTTACGTCTCAAAAACTGGTCTTGACGCACAACAGATGCGGATGACCGTGATCTCAAACAACCTGGCTAATGTGAACACGGTCGGCTACAAGCGCGATCGGGCAGTGTTTGAAGACCTATTGTACCAGAATATACGGCAGGCAGGTGGCTCAACTGGTGGTGATAACCAGTCACCCACGGGCCTGATGATCGGAACAGGTGTTCGGATTATCGCTACAGAGAAAACACATACCCAGGGATCGATGATTCAGACGAAAAATGCACTGGATTTGGCGATTCAGGGTGAGGGAATGTTTCAGGTCCTGCAGCCTGATGGGACATTTGCCTACACCCGAGATGGCTCATTTAAGTTGTCAGTTGATCGGGAACTTGTGACCTCCAACGGAATGCAACTCCAGCCCGTTGTTACAATTCCCCAGAATGCTGAGTCAATAAGTATCGGCGAGGATGGCACGGTCTCGATTCAGCCATACGGGAACGCCGAAGAGCAGGTGATTGGTCAGTTGTTGCTGACTCGCTTTGTGAATTACGCGGGACTCGAGCCCATGGGTAAGAACTTGTACCGAGAAACATCCGCATCGGGTGTGCCAATCATCGGGGTACCAGACGAAGAGGGTGCTGGGCGGATTGCCCAAGGCTCGCTGGAGGCGGCGAATGTGAATGTTGTTGAAGAGATGGTCAACATGATCGAGACACAACGTGCCTACGAGATTAATTCGAAGGCGATTTCTTCTGTCGATTCTATGCTTCGATTCTTGAACCAGAACTTGTAAGGAATTGATGTGATGCGTAAAGCGTTTCTGTCGTTAGGGTTCATGGCTCTTGCCGGTTGCGTGGGACCCCAAAAGGTCGCCGGGCCTTCGCCTGAGTTTGCGCCGATTATTCCAGTGGCGACAAATCAATCGTCTATTCCAACAGGTTCGCTCTATAGCGCTGCCTATTCAGATAGTTGGTTTGGGGAGAAGAAAGCATATCGGGTTGGCGACATTGTCACGGTAGTCCTCGATGAGTCGTTGGATGCCGACACCACAACCAAGAACACCGCATCCCGCAAGACGAAAACTGACGTGTTGTCACCGTTACAGATTGCAAAATGGGGAAGCCCAGGCGGAATTTTGTCGACAGACCTCCAGGAGGAGAACGAGGTGTCGTCGACTGGGTCGGGGGTGATTGATCAGAGCGCGACCCTACAAGGCACGATGACGGCTCAGGTCGTCGAGGTATACCCTAATGGTAACCTTCTGATTCGGGGCGAGAAGATTGTCAATTTTTCTTCTGGATCAGAGGTTGTACAAGTGAAGGGGATCATCAGACCTCAGGATATTCAACCGGATAATACGGTCCAGTCGAAACGATTGGCATCCGCGCAAATCACCTATAAAGGAGTCGGCCCTAATGCCAATGTGCAGAAGATACCTTGGGGTACAAATTTGCTGCTAAGTATCTGGCCATTTTAGGAGTTGACGATGAGGCTGTTTATTCTTTTTTTTGGTCTCTTAGCGTCTTCGTTGACGCTTGCCGATCGCATCAAAGATTTAACGACTGTGGCAGGAGTTCGCTCTAA
>CACAXU010000042.1 GCA_902536515.1 uncultured Litorivicinus sp.
AGGCAGGCAGAGCGCTCAGCGCTGCCTATGCCGCATCATTAATTGGTGGGCTGTGGGGGGCCTTCCTGCTTGGTTTGACGATCCCGGTACTTCGTCCGATTCTGATGAATATCAATTCCCCTGAGTTGCTTGCCTTCTCAATCTTTGGTCTTTCGATGGTGTCCGCGCTTTCTGGGTCGATGCCCTTGCGTGGACTGTCCATGGCGGGGTTCGGAATCCTTTTGTCGATGGTGGGGGGAGATCCGCAGACAGGGCAAGAGCGTTGGACATTCGACACGTTGTATCTAGTCGATGATTTACCGCTTTTGCCTGTGGCTTTAGGACTTTTTGCTTTGCCAGAGATTTGTGATGTGGCGGCCCGTCGGACGGCAATTTCTGATTCGAGTAAATACGAACTCAAAGAAGGTATGTTAGTAGGGCTCAGGGATGCATTCAAAAACTGGTGGCTTGTCGCCAAGTGCGGATCACTGGGTGCCATGATTGGGGCCATCCCCGGACTTGGTTCTGCGGTAGTCGATTGGTTCGCTTATGGTTATGCGGCAAAGACGGTGAAGGATGCGGATAAGACATTTGGAAAAGGTGACGTAAGGGGGGTCATAGCACCGGAGAGTGCAAACAACGCAAAGGAAGGCGGATCACTGGTGCCAACCATAGCGTTCGGGGTCCCAGGATCAGCATCCATGGCGCTTTTGTTGGGCGGATTCATGATTCACGGTCTCGTTCCAGGAAAATCTATGGTTACTGATAATTTGGATGTGACCTACACCATGGTCTGGTCGATCGCATTGGCTAATATCCTTGGTGCTGGGCTGTGTTTTGCTTTTAGTGGCCAGTTCGCGAAGATAGCGACGTTGCGATACACGCTCGTTATACCCGCCATTATCTCGATCATGATGGTGGGGGCATACCAGGCCTCCGCAGATTGGGGCGATTTGTTTACGTTACTTATTTTCGGTGTGGTTGGGTGGACTATGAAGCACCTCAAGTGGCCTCGCCCGCCTCTAATTCTAGGGTTCGTATTAGGAGGGATCGTCGAGGACTACATGCGAATCTCTTACCAGATCTATGAGTGGGCGTGGATTCTTAAGCCGGTATGCGCAGTGATGTTGATACTTGCGGCGTTAAGCCTACTGCAGCCGTTATTCACTCGGATCTTCATCAGAAAAGAAAAAGTAGAGTTTTTTGCTTTCTCTGGGCCACAAATTCGATTGATCGACTTGTTCCCTATCGGTTTGGCGGCGTTATTGGGGTGGGCACTGGTCAGCTCTTTTGGATGGGACGAAGACTCCCAGGGTGCGCCGCAGGTGATTGTCTTAATCACGCTAGCCATAACGGCCATCACGCTAACCAATGCTATTTTCAGAAGAGGGCTGGCCGGATATTCAGAAGGATCAGCGCTGGACTTATCCTCAGATCTTGGGGGGTTATCCCGGGGATCCTACAATCTGCGCGTTCTCGAGTTTTTCGCCTGGCTGTGTGGTTTTTTGTTCGCGTGGTGGGTCGGTGGCATTCTCCTCGCGTCGACATTGTTCGTAATCGGTTACATGCGGATTCGGGGCAGCGAGTCAGTGGTCATGACGACTGCCTACGTCCTCGTGATTGGATGTCTTATCTATTTCGTTTTCGATCAGGGTTTCCATATCGCGTGGCCAGAATCCCTGGTGAGAACCTTGTTCCCTGAACTTCGAGGAATTATTCCAACCATTTGATGGGAGTCAGACTCGGTTTTTTGTTGACCTATATTAAAACGGTATGAGCTAAGACTTACATTTTTGAATGAATTATCTAGGCTGGTAATGGCATCTAATGCACAAGTAAAAACGAGGAAAAATAATGAAAAAACTTCTTCAATCTGCAGTGATCGGTCTGGCTTGTGTTACCGCCTCGGCGGGTGTACTTGCAGACGCCGTAGCAGACTTCTATAAAGGAAAAGACGTCGAGCTCTACATTGGTTATAAGCCAGGCGGTGGATACGATGGTTACGCACGATTGATTGCTCGTCACATGGGTAAGCACATCCCAGGTAACCCAAACATCGTTCCCAAGAATATGCCCGGTGCCGGTAGTGTTAAGCTGACCAATTGGTTGTGGGAAGGTGCTCCACAGGACGGAACGGCGATTGGTGCTGTTTCAAGGGGCGTGCCGTTTGAGCCATTACTCGGTAACAAGAAGGCAAAATTTTCAGCCGATGAGTTCCACTGGATAGGCTCAGCGAATAACGAGGTATCTATCTGCGCCACGACCAAGAAAACTGGTATCACGTCTTGGAAGGATCTCAGGTCACGCGAGGTCCTGGCCGGTGGTAACGGTAGTGGATCTGATACTGATCAATTTCCAAAATTACTGAACTATGTTCTTGACACTAAGTTCAAGGTAGTAGGCCCATATGGCGGAGGTTCAGATGTTGTAAAAGCCATGATAGCTGGAGAGCTCGACGCTCGCTGTGGCTGGTCATGGTCCTCAATAAAGTCGAAAAATAAGGACCTACTAGCAAGCGGTGATCTCGTCCTTTTGATGCAGATGTCAACGGTCAAGCACCCAGAGCTTCCGGACGTGCCACTGGTGATGGATCTTGTCAGAAGCTACAACTCAAAGAAGCAGACCCAGATGTTGAATCTGATGTTTGCTAGGCAAGGGCTCGGGCGACCATACGTAGCTCCCCCGGGTGTTCCGGCAGATCGAGCAGCAGCTCTTAAGGCAGCCTTCACTGCCACGATGAGCGACCCAGAATTCCTGGCCGACGCCAAGAAGGGTGGATTTGATTTGTCCCCCATTTCTGGTGATCAAGTCGCGAGTCTCGTGAATACCGCTTACGGTACTCCCGACTCCGTGATTCAGGAAGTTATCTCTGCAATTCGCTAAGTAAAGGGACGCCGGTAATGCCGGCGTTTTTTTTTCTTAAACAATTAGATACCTAAGCTTTGATGAATCCAGTGATCGCACATGAAGGCCACGAGCATCATCCGTCCATTCAGGGCAGGAAGGCTGTGGCCGACTCGATCTGGGAGCAGGAACATATTGAGCTTGTTACTGTTGGTATCGATATCGGCTCGTCGACGTCTCATCTAATATTCGCCAAGGTTCATCTGCAGAGACGGACCCAGGGATTGTCGAGCCGTTACGAGGTGATCAAGCGAGAAATACTCTGGCAGTCCCCGATCAGTTTCACACCCTTCTTGAACAGTGGTCTCATAGACGCCAATGCATTGGGCGGTTTCATCGAGCATGCCTATTTCGATGCTGGGCTCCGCAAACATGACGTGGACTCCGGCGCGGTGATTCTGACAGGGGAGGCGATCAAGCGACCCAACGCCAGAGCGATCGATGAATTGTTTGCGGAGCAAGCCGGTAAATTTGTTTGCGCGACCGCCGGCCATCGCCTCGAGTGCGTGCTAGCCGCTCACGGTTCCGGCGCGGTTGAGCGCTCAAGGCGGTCGAGAAAACGCATATTACATGTCGATATTGGTGGGGGTACCACAAAGTTTGCTCTCATCGATAGAGGTAACATCGTCTCAATAGCGGCCTATGCTATCGGGGGACGCTTGATGGCTACCGATGACGATGGAGCGTGGTCTCGTTGCGATGATTCAATTTATAAGGTGAGCCATGACCTCGGAATAACCTTTGACGATGTCTCGGGAATCTCTGAACCACAGAGACAGCAAATAGTGATACGGCTCGTAGAAGTACTTTTGGGTGTTATGAGGAGATCTAGACCTGACCGACTTATGGACGATTTACTTCTTACGGCTCCCTTGTCTTGGTCTGCTGTACCAGAAGAGATGACCTTTTCGGGTGGGGTCTCAGAGTTTATTTACGGCCGTGAGATCCAGCCAATGGGAGATCTAGCGTTTGACCTGGCTAAAGAGCTCAACCGTCAATTGCATGAAGCATCGGATGTTCCGCATATCACGGACGTGCAACACGGTATCAGAGCCACCGTCATCGGAGCGTCTCAGTTCACTGTGCAGGTTTCCGGTAAGACAATCTTCGCAGATAGCCTCGATTTCTTGCCATTGAGAAATATTCCAGTCATCCATCCAAACATCGATTTGTCACAAGAAGGTATTGATGTCGGAAAAGTCTCCGAGGAAATCATTGGTGCCTGCCAGATGAGGGACATTGAGAAAGACAGTCCAATCTCACTCTTTTTTGAGTGGAAGGGGGACCCTAGCTATCAGCGTCTGATGGCCGTGGCAGAAGCGATTGATCAGGCCCTCTGTCGTCCGGCGAGGGTCGCGCCCCTCGTGATTGTGATTGACGGTGATGTCGGTCGGCTTCTTGGTCGGATATTAAGTAAAGAGTTAAACAAAGGCGAACAACTATTGTCGTTAGATGGGGTCATTCTTTCTGATCTCGATTTCATTGATGTCGGGGAGTTGATTAGTCCGCCCGGCGTTATCCCGTTGGTTATCAAATCACTTGTATTTGATTCCGCTCAGCATGCAAAACATTAGGAGAAGTTATGGCTACTGGTGAACCACGCTATGGTGTTGATCCGTACTTAGAGTGGGTAAATAGGGAAGGGGTCCCGGTCGTAGAGGATATCGGTATTGATCTTTTTGAGGTACCCGTCAAGCCATGGGGTCGTTTTGGTTGTGATGGCGCCGCAGTTCATCTGAGAGGCCGAGGTGATTTCTCGAGTATGTTCCTCTTTGAGATTGCCAAGGGTGGATCCACCGCGATCCAGCAACATCTGTTCGAGAAGGTGATTTATGTCCTCGAAGGGCACGGATCCACCCAAGTCGAACTGGCAAACGGATCAAAACACCTCTTCGAGTGGGGCCCTCGCAGCCTATTCGCGATTCCTCTCAACGCGAAGTATCGTCACTTTAATGGGAGCGGCACCGATCGTGCTCTGATAGTCGCGACGACTAATTGCCCGACAGTGATGAACCTGTTCAATGACGAGTCCTTTGTTTTTGATCACCCTTACGATTTCTCTGTTCGAGCGGGTAAGGACGGATACTTTACCGGTGATGGTGACTTCCATGAGATTCGGCAGGGAAATCATATGTGGGAGACCAACTTCGTCCCCGATCTTGCTGAGATTGAGCTCCGTGCGTGGGGTGACAGAGGGGCTGGCGGCACAAACATCATGTTTGTTCTTGCGGACGGTGTGATGCATGCGCATATCTCCGAGATGCCCGTAGGGACCTACAAAAAAGGTCACCGGCACGGGCCCGGTTTCCATGTCATGTGCGTGACAGGACACGGGTATTCCTTGCTTTGGTACGACGGTGAACCTGACTTCACGCGAGTCGATTGGAAGCATGGTGTGGTGTTCCCACCAGCGGACCAACAGTTCCACCAGCACTTTAATACGTCGACTAACCCGGCACGCTATCTTGCGACAGGTATCGGTGGTACCCGGTATCCATTCACGACAGCGAACAGACGTTCCCTGCTTGGTCTGAAACCAGGGGAAAAGGGAGCAGTTTCGACCAGTCTCAAGGAGGGTGGAGATCAGATCGAGTACGAGGATCAGCATGCCGATATTCACCGCATCTGGTTACAAGAGATGCGCAAGAATGGGGTTGACGCGAAGATGGAAAAATTCATACCTAACCCATGAGCAATCTGAGCTTCAAGGCGATATCTCCGGTATTTGGAGCCGTTGTTGAGGGTTTTAATGTGGACGATGTCCCGGTGTCAGACAAGGCCCTACTAAACGGCGCGCTCGATCGTTTCGGGGTGCTTGTTTTTCCTGGTCTTGAATTGGCCGAGTCACAGCAGCTAGAGATGGCAAAAGTTTTCGGAGAACCGTCAAGACGTTCTAGGCCGCAGGCCAATCGCGCTGAACGTTCTCCTTACGCAGACTTCATGGGCTTAGTGACCAATGTGCGGAAAGGTGGTGTCCCGATTGGTTCACTACCGGATGGCGAAATGTGGCTTCATCATGATGGATGTTTTATAGACGAACCATACCGAGCGACGATTCTTTATGCTGTAGAGGTAACGTCTATCGGGGGCGAGACCCGATTCGTCGATATGCGTGCGGTGTTTCGCTCGCTCTCCGAGGACTTAGTCAGCCGTATTAAGTACCTGCGAGGAACACACTCGTTCGATTACCGAAATATCGCTGCGCGACCCTCCCAAGGGTCCTCTAGTGATATC
>CACAXU010000043.1 GCA_902536515.1 uncultured Litorivicinus sp.
CGACAATGTTTGCGTCATCGTATCGTGCAGTACCTCCATGGCTTCTGTCTGCGTTTCGTAGGCATTAGACAGATCTGCTGCGACATTACTCAACCACGAGCCAACGGCATCGAGTGAGTCCGGCGCTTTCCGGCCTGAAATTTCAGCTACTGAATCCGACATATTCAGTACGAGCCGAGTCAGATCTTCATTCGATTGCTCCACCTCACGAATCCTCGTGTCCAGTTGCCTTTGGAACCACGGAATGAAGGCGATAACAGTCTCCGGAGACGACTGTTCTAGAACGACATTTGACGCATTTCGAATCGCATTAAATCGCGAGGCCCATTCCTCATTTTTACGGATCTCTGCGTTATAGGCTTGACGCAATTGATATGCATTCTTTTGATCGGCTTCGAGTTGCGCAATAAACGCTTGGTTCTCAGCTACTATCATGGCGAGCTCTGACTCGACCGCCAAACGCGCATCGTAATTCCAAGAAAAACCGATTGATGCGATGGTCGACCAGATAAAAATAAGCGCCGCCGCGCCTATAACTGACAACTGATGCCATGTCTTCAGCACCAAATAACGCGTATCAGAACCAGATCGAATGACCAGTGACCGTTCTGGGAATCGTGCGATGATTGTTCGGATAGCTATCAGCATAAAGTCCACTTATTATCAATCTTACCAAATTGGGGCAAAGCGTAGCGTAGCGCACGAATCCAATTTGATAGATTATTGTTGGCTAGATTGCACCTCGTTTCAACCATAATATGGACTAATCCATGATTGCAGAGCACCAATTATTCCAAAACACAGACCCGCACATCGATCAAAATCTATGCCGCGCCTTGTTTGTTTTCAGTAATGCCAACACTACTGATTCCATATTAAAAATATCGACAATTCATCCGATAACTTAAACCACCAACGTGTTTGAGGTCTCAATGAAACGAACGACTCGCGTGCTCATTTTTTTGATCATTACAAGCTTTGGTACGCATGTATCGGCATATTCAGGCGAACTATGGTTGTCGCAAGCAAACCAAGCATTCGGGACACCTGCGAGTATGCTAGCGCACGGGTTTCTCGCCGGAGTTGTGCACAGCTGGAACAACCGCCGCGAACAGAACTCGCCGAGTTTGTGCTTCAACGCGCCGGCAGATCAAATGCAGATTAAAAATCTGATGGAAATCGTCGAGGACTTTATCAGTGAGCGAAATCCTGACCTTAATGCCCCCGCGCAGGGCGTCATTCGAGTTGCGATAATGGCGCGTTTTCCGTGTCGAAAGGACGTCTAAAGCTGTCTCTCAGACAGGATCAATTCCCGACGATGGTCCTGATAAGCACGCATGATTGACGCCTCAACTTTTTGGCATTGTAAGACATCCCCGGTTGGCAGCTGCATCGCGAGATCCTCGCGATTCAACATCCCAAGTTCCGTTCCAAACCGATCAATAAATCGATATGTTCCAACCGTTGTCTCAGTTGCTGTAGCGATTGGATAGGTGATTGCTTCTTTTACATCAAAGCGCCATAGCGATAATTCCATATTCGGATGCGCAACTTGCATAACATATTGATGCTCAGGCGCTCCGAGAAGCTCCGTTGGCGCCTGATTCGGTGCGCACTCCAACGCAGCGTAGTCGTCGAGCTTCCCCGTCTCATCCAATAGGTACTTCCACACACCGGTCCGGTCATTCATACGCATCACAAAATTCATCACGTGTGATCTGTTAATCGCATCATCCGGATGAAGGCTTAGAACAAAAGCCTTTAATACGGACTGAGTATCCGGAGAATAAAACCCCTCGGCCTTTAGTCTTGTGCTTATTGCCGAGTGCTCCCCTCCGATGCGCAGGATCTCTCGAGCCCGCCTGAGTTGACGAGCAAATATGTCGGGTTTCTCTAACGCGATTTGAGTCAAATATTGCTGCTCCGAGGGTGTTTCAATCGCAATCAGTTTCTCGAGCTCAACTTGCCTATCTGCATCTGGAACAAAGGTGACATCAGGGCGATATAGATCGTCCGCCATCGCCGAAGTCGCTAAGACTATCCAAGTCACTATCCATAATAACGGTACATTCATTTCACCGACTCTACCGAGCTTTTCGTCACTTGGCATCATTATTTCGATAACTTATCCAATCGTTCAATCGCAACGTCATTGTGTGCAAAATTTCTTAGCATTACCTCGACTTCCAAAGAGTCCTTGACTGCTCACTCTGCTGCCAAACTTAATCTGCTTTTTTCGCTTAGTGTTAACACGATGCGATGAACTCACTGCATCACGGAAAAAATTTGCATCAAATGCAAGTTCGTAATCGACTCGACGATCGAAATCTTTGATGTCATTGACCTTGGCCTTCCAACGTTTTTCGGGGTTTGCTACCTTACACAATGACAAGTCCGACGGGCCTTAGAGTCAATCTTCAGATACAGCTTGATGGTCTTGATCTGATTGGCAGAGAGCACTTTCCCAAAGGCTTTAATTTCAGAAATACCTGATTAACTTCCCATCTGATATTCCGTAAGCGACCCGTATATCCCATGACCAACCAAATATAGCGAGCTGGCCTCACGATGGAAGCCAACTCCCAAGACGCCACATAAATGTTTAGTCGACCCCTTCCAAGCTTGTAGGACCAATCAGATATACTTAAGCACCATGATCGTCTCAAGGCCTTGACGGAAGATTGCAATTTGCTCCAGATTAACCACTGATGTTGCTCCAAAAGCCTAGCTTTTGGCCAGATAAAAAGAGGTCAGAGCTGATCATTTAGGGAAAACCACCAAATGCTCAATATCGAGACTGACACCAATCATTTCGCCAATCGCGTGATTGTGATGTGATGGGGCCAGGCATCCAAGAATCACCCCATTATCTAGCTTCACTTCGTAAAGGTGGTGTGCGCCCCGAAAGTGCTTACCAACGAGCATAGCCTGATAGCTCGAATCATCGTTATGAATGAGATCATCAGGCCGCAGGAATATTTGCACATCCGAATTAATCGGATACTCAAGGTCCTCATCATTCGTCAGCACGCCCAGCGGGCTTGATACCGAACGTGGGCTCGCAATTTTTGCATCAATCATTTCCCCTGGTCCAACGAAATGAGCGACAAATGGATCTGTGGGCTCGTGATAGAGATTAAATGGTGTATCGAACTGACAGATATGTCCTTCGTGCATCACCGCAATACGATCCGCAAAATCAAATGCCTCGCGCTGATCGTGGGTAACCAACAACGAACAAATCCCATCACTTTTCAGAATCGTTCTCACTTCGCTGGCGAGACGGCCGCGAAGTTCTGTGTCCAGGCCAGAAAACGGTTCATCTAGTAAAAGTAACTTCGGCTTAGGTGCCATCGCTCGTGCTAGGGCCACACGCTGCTGCTGTCCACCTGAGAGTTCATGTGGATACCGTTGATCTAAACCCATCAAACCAATCAAATCAAGCAACTCAGCAACCCGTTTGTACTGGCTTATTTCTGGCCAATCTGTCAATCCAAAGGCAATGTTGTCTGAGACAGTCAGGTGAGGGAAGAGCGCTATGTCTTGAAATACCATGCCAACACCACGATTCTCCGGCAGCACACGTTGACGTTCAGTGGATAGCAACTGATTATCGAGCCAAATTTCGCCTGAATCGAGCTCTTGGAACCCTGCGATAGCACGTAATAGTGTCGACTTCCCACAACCGCTTGGCCCCAGTAAGCAGCCAAGTTCTTGTGGGTTGAGCCCCAACGTCACATCGTCAACAACCAAACCGTCTTGGTATGACAGGTTGAGGTTCCTGATCATTAAAGCAGTCGTATCCACCCTTATTCCTGAGTCACTGATCGGTTTAACCAAATAACAGGGACGAGACCCACCAACACGATCAATATTGATGGAACAGACGCATCAATCAGTCGCTCATCACCAGCGAGTTCGTATGCTTTGACAGCCAACGTATTGAAATCAAAAGGACGCAAGATCAATGTCGCCGGCAACTCCTTTAGAATATCGACAAAACAAACCAAGATTGCAGTGAACACAGATCCTCGTATTAATGGAATATGCAATTTTGAAATGACGCCAAACTGATTGAGTCCCAAAAGTCGCCCGCTCTGATCAATACTCGGGCGTATGCGAGATAAGCCACTTGTGAGATTCCCGGTAGCCACATTTAAGAACCGCACAAGATATGCAAAGACCAAAGCGACCAAAGTCCCCGATAGCCATAGCGATGGAGCAATTCCAAAAGGAGCAAGTACATTGGATATCAGCCGATCGATAGCACCAAAAGGAATCAACACGCCAATCGCAACAACGACACCGGGAAGCGCATACCCGAGTCCAACGAATGTTGTCGTGTAATTGAGCCACTGTGATGGATACAAGCGATTGGCATAACAAATCATTATAGCGATACCAACAATGAAAACAGATGCAAATCCTGCCAAAAAGAAACTACTAGCAATCAGACTCCACATCGACTGCAGTTCGGAAAAAAAGAGTGCCCAATAACTGAGTATTCCTGTTGGTAACAAGAATCCAAAAAAAACCGGCAGAATACATAAGATTTGGGCGACCGTTTGCCTCCAGCCGGTGAGGGCCACACTAGTCTGATTTAATTTGCGAAATCGATCCGAGTAATAGCGAACCTTACTACGCGAAGCTTTCTCAAAGGCAACTAAAAAAAACACACAGCTTATCAGCAACGTACTCAATTGAGCGGCACCAACTGGATCGCCAAACCCGTAATATGTTCTGACAATACCGGTGGTAAAAGTTTGGACGCCAAAGAACTGAACGGTTCCAAAGTCGGCCAAAGTCTCCATGACCGCCAGCAGGATCCCCGCTGCAATGGCGGGACGAGCCATCGGGATGACAATGCCGGTCAATACTCGCCAGCGACCATGCCCCAGCGTATAGGCAGCTTCCATTAGGTTAGCAGATTGTTCTATAAAGGCGGCGCGAGCTAGCAAATACACGTAGGGGTACAACACCAAACTCAACATCAAAGCGGCGCCCGGTAATGAGCGAATATTCAACAACGGGCTCATGAGCCAATGAGGTGCACCAACGTCCCTCAAAAAGGTGAGGATTGGACCGCTGAAATCGAGCACGCCGGTGTACG
>CACAXU010000044.1 GCA_902536515.1 uncultured Litorivicinus sp.
TTTGTTTCCATCACATATGGCGCTGATGGGTCCACTCGGGAGCGTACGCATCAGGTCATTGAGAGTTTATTAACAAAAACGCACCTTAAGCCAGTTCCGCATCTGACCTGCGTCGGCGCACCGCGGGAGGAAATCGATTCAATCGCTGACGAATACTGGAGCATGGGGGTCCGCCAGATTGTTGCTTTGCGCGGTGATCCTGAAGGTGGTGCCGAGGCCGATTATGTGCCGCATCCTCACGGTTACGCCTACGCAGCTGATTTGGTTCAAGGGTTACTTAGGAAGCATCCATTTGAATTATTTGTTGCGGCCTACCCAGAAACACATCCTCAAGCAATTTCTGCAGATGCAGATCTGGAGAATTTAAAGCGTAAAGTCGATGCTGGTGGTCACCGAGCGATTACGCAATTTTTCTTCGATAACGAGATTTTTTTGCGCTTCCGAGACCGTGTCGCCGCGGCGCAAATTGATGTTGAATTGATCCCTGGGATTTTACCTGTCACCAACTTCAACACACTGGTGCGATTTGCGGGTGCCTGTGGGGCATCGATTCCACAATCTCTTTCCACATTATTTGAAGGGCTCGACGAGGATCCGACAACACGCCAGTTGATCGCAGCACATGCGGCTGTCTCACAGGCGGAAGATCTTGGTCGCGAGGGCGTTGACGACTTCCATTTCTACACACTGAATCGCGCAGATCTCAGCTTTGCTGTCTGCCACGCGTTAGGAGTTCGAGGTTGAGTATGACTCGCGATGAGCGCACCCAATGGCTTGAATCCACGCTGACAGATTCGATCGTCATCCTCGACGGTGGGATGGGTACTATGATTCAGGGCGCAGGCCTTGGCGAGAGTGATTACCGTGGCGAACGATTTAAAGATTTCCCACAGGATTTAAAGGGGAACAACGATCTGTTAACGCTCACGCAGCCAAATCTGATTGCATCGATTCACAAAGCCTATATCGATGCAGGCGCGAGTATTGTCGAAACTAATACTTTCAACGCAAACCGACCATCGATGGCTGATTACGCGATGGAGGAACTAGTTAGCGAATTGAACCATGAGGCCGCGAAACTCGCACGTTCAGTTGCAGACTCCTATGACAGGCCAGTCTTAGTCGCAGGCGTTTTAGGACCAACCAATAGAACGTGCTCTATTAGTCCTGACGTCAATGATCCAGGTGCGCGCAATATCAATTTTAATCAACTGGTCGACACCTATACAGACGCCACACGAGCCCTCCTCGAGGGCGGTGCCGACCTCATTTTGGTTGAGACCATTTTCGATACCTTAAACGCCAAAGCAGCATTATTCGCGATTGACGAAGTAGCGCGCGACACAGGCATACAGATTCGTATCATGATCTCAGGAACGATCACTGATGCGTCAGGTCGAACCCTTTCAGGTCAAACCACTGAGGCGTTTTGGTTCTCAGTCCGTCATGCCAAACCATTGATCATTGGATTAAACTGCGCTCTTGGACCAAAAGAACTCCGCCCGTTCCTGTCAGATCTGTCTCGCGTTGCCGACACGTTCGTTTCCGCGCATCCAAACGCGGGGCTTCCCAATCAATTTGGCGAATATGATTTGGATGCAGCCGAGATGTCTGAAATCGTTGCTGAATACGCTGATGCTGGGCTTGTAAACGTTATCGGCGGTTGTTGCGGGACCACTCCGGAACACATCCGTTTGATCACAGAAAAAGTTGCAAGATACCAACCGCGTGAGATCCCGGTAAAAGAGCCTGTGATGCGCCTAGCCGGACTTGAACCATTTATTGCAGACGATACGACTGGCTTTGTGAACGTCGGAGAACGAACCAACGTCACGGGCTCTGCGATGTTCAAACGATTGATTCTCAATAGTGAATTTGACGCAGCGCTTGCGGTCGCCCGGCAGCAGGTCGAGAACGGCGCCCAGGTCATCGATATCAATATGGATGAAGGTATGCTGAACTCAAAGTCTGCCATGGTGGCGTTCTTAAACCTGACTGCGTCAGAGCCTGACATATCGAGAGTCCCTGTAATGATTGACTCATCCAAATGGGACATCCTCGAGGCTGGCATGCAGTGTGTTCAGGGAAAAGGAATCATTAACTCCATCTCGTTAAAAGAAGGCGAAGCCAATTTCTTGGAGCAGGCGCGAAAAATCCGACAGTATGGATTTGCCGTTGTTGTCATGGCTTTTGACGAAACCGGCCAAGCAAATACGCGGGAACGCAAACTCGAAATCTGCCAGCGCTCGTATAAGCTATTAACCGAAGTCATTGGCTTTCCACCGGAAGACATCGTATTCGACCCAAATGTCTTCGCTGTTGCGACAGGTATCGAAGAGCACAATAACTACGCGCTCGACTTTATTCATGCGTGCAAAGACATCACCGAATACTGTCCACACAGTTACATTTCTGGCGGTATCTCGAATGTCTCATTCTCGTTCCGTGGAAATGACCCGGTACGCGAGGCGATGCACTCCGTATTCTTGTTTCACGCGATTCGTGAAGGCCTCTCAATGGGCATCGTCAATGCAGGCCAGTTGGCGATTTATGAGGATATTGATGCTGAACTCCGAGAGCTTGTCGAAGACGTGATCTTGAACCGTCGCGATGACGCGACAGAACGTCTTGTTGATATTGCACCGAAATACAATGTCGGTGAAGACGAGGATGACACGACAGTTGCCGAATGGCGTAACGGAACCTGTGAAGAACGCTTAGCATATGCACTGACCAAAGGCATCGATACCTATGTGGTCGAAGATACCGAAGAAGCGCGGCTGCATGCGCCACGCCCACTATCGGTGATTGAAGGACCACTGATGGATGGTATGAATACCGTCGGTGACCTCTTCGGTGAAGGAAAAATGTTCTTGCCACAGGTTGTAAAATCAGCCCGCGTTATGAAAAAAGCCGTGGCGCATCTCATTCCCTTTATTGAGGAAGAGAAAGAAGCCGCAGGAGATACCAGCCAAGAGCATGGCGTGATCATCATGGCGACTGTCAAAGGTGACGTGCACGATATTGGGAAAAACATTGTGGGTGTCGTTTTACAGTGTAATAACTTCAAAGTGGTCGACTTGGGCGTCATGGTTCCAACCCAGACGATCCTCAATGCAGCGCGCGAATATAACGCTGACATCATTGGCCTGTCTGGCTTAATCACACCATCCTTGGATGAAATGGTGACCGTTGCCTCAGAAATGGAACGCCTGGGCTTTACCTGTCCACTATTGATTGGCGGAGCAACCACCTCTCCTGCACACACCTCAGTGAAAATTGATCCTGCTTACTCTGGACCCGTCCTTTACGTCAAAGATGCATCACGCGCAGTCGGGGTCGCTTCAAAGTTGTTAAGCGATGAGCGTGAGAACTATCATCAAGAAATCGCGATCGATCATGACGCGAAACGAAAAGCGCATGCCGGTAGAGCGCCAAAAAAACTGCTGTCGATTGAAGACGCCAACTTGCGTCGGCCTGAACTGTCTTTTAATACGGCCACCATTTTCACTCCCAACGCCATTGGGCGCCATACTCTAAACGACTATCCATTGGATGCCTTGTTAGACACGATTGATTGGATGCCCTTCTTCAATGCGTGGGAATTCAGTGGCAAATTCCCTGACATTTTGAACGATCCCCGAAAAGGACCTGAAGCGCGGAAGCTCTTCCATGACGCTCAGGCGATGCTCGAAAAAATCATCGATGAAAAAATGGTTGCGAGCCGACGCGGTTGCTGGTTGTTTCCCGGCATACTCCGAGGGTAACAGTATCGTTATTTTGGATCCCGATAATCACGATCATGAATTATTGAGAACTCACTGGTTGAGACAACAACGGCCGATGCCCGACGGCAAACCTCAACTCTGCCTAAGTGACTTCATTGCACCGAAAGAATCAGGTCAACTCGATTACATCGGCGCGTTTGCAGTGACCACCGGTCACGGAATTGATACCCACATCAAAGCGTTTGAAGATGCGCACGATGACTACCAAGCGATCTTACTGAAAGCACTCGCAGATCGCTTCGCTGAGAGTTTTGCTGAGCATTTACATCGTCGAGTACGGACTGAGTTCTGGGGATATGCAGCCAACGAGTTGTTGTCGACTGAAGAACTCATCCGCGAAAAATATCGTGGTATTCGGCCAGCTCCAGGATATCCTGCATGCCCTGATCATCGTGAAAAAGGCTCACTGTGGGCGCTCCTTGATGTGGAAGCTGCAACAGGGATCTCACTCACCGAAAGCTTAGCGATGTGGCCGACAGCTTCAGTGAGCGGCTTTTATTTTGCTCACCCGGATGCACGATACTTCACCCTCGGCCAGATAGGGAAAGATCAACTGACGAGTTACTCAGCATTAAGAAACGAGGCTGTTGACGAAAGTGCACGCTGGCTTTCACCGATTCTTGAATAGGCACTCAACACGTCTCCTGAATCAGTGACAGCCATATCTTTCTGCAAGCGTCTAGAGGGGCGACGGCTCCGATTCGCGTCGTAAGCGGTAAGTTTTTCGAACTGAATCAAAGAGGTGGGGTTTTTCCAGTTCGAATGCGCGAAATACCTTCTCGCGAAGTGCACGATCCGTTTCAGCCATGGGACAGATCGTCAGGATAGTATCAATCAGGGAACTGGCGACCACCCGAATACCGCCAATGGTCTCTAAAAATTTTTCTTCATCAAGCTGATTTAACTCAAACCCGAACAACGATGCCGTCTCGTTGAGTATCAGTTTTGTTCCTCGATATTTACCCTCAACTGAATGACCCGCAATATGTGGCGATATCCGCCATGCGCGACTGATCAGCGCATCACTGATGACCGGCTCATTTGGAAACACATCCAGCACTAAGTCAAAATGCGATTGTTTCAGTATGTCATGCTCAC
>CACAXU010000045.1 GCA_902536515.1 uncultured Litorivicinus sp.
CAAGTTTACGATGATGGCTCAATGAAGGATCGCACAACTAGGGGTAACAGGGGCCCCTGGTATCACCCTGACGCCGTTAAAGAAGCGATGGTGTCCATTGAAATTGCTAGAACTACAGGCGTTGAAATTCCAGAAAAATTGAATGACAAAATGAGTAACGCTGGAGCAGTGTTTGTAAACGGTTATTTTAATCACTCTAGCTTGGATAAGTGGGCGAAAGAAGCGCACAAGGCAGTGTATGAACCGGGCAAACAAGACTTTAACAATAAACTTAACCGCATTCCAAATGGTCACTCATGGTCCTATATTTTTTCTTACCGGAATCCTAATTATCCAATGACAAAGCAATTGGACGATATGATCCAACAAGCTGTTAACCAAGCAGTAAAAGACGGACAAATAGGTTTTGGTTTAGGTTGTATCTACGCCGTAGCCAAGGGAGCCCAAGGCCTCTAGAAATTCAAATCTGCAATAGAGCGTTATCTGGGGTAGACATCAAACAACTCCATATAGACATTTCAGCAAAGTGTTGGACAGGGCTACGGGGAGAGCTTTAGCGTCGACATCCTGGCGAGATGGATGCAGTAGATGGAGTGTTGAGATTTACTCAGTCATACCTTCTATAATCATAAAATCAGTTTCAGAACATTCTTCTCTGACTGCTTTTGCAGCCTGATACTCTTCACTATGGTAAAAAACATGTGCAGCCTCTTTGCTCTCAAACTCAATCATCATAACGATGCCACTTACATCGCCTTCAAGTCTTTCAGCACCTGGACCACGGGCAAGAACTTTACCGCCATATTTTTCAATTATTGGCCCTGCCATGCCAGAAAATTGTTCAAACTTGTCTTGGTCCGTGACCCTAATATTTGCAACTACATAACCTTTTGCCATTGAACACTCCGCAATGTTAGACACTAACCATCTTATGGATCGAGTTAGCACATAAAATGCCTACATACCAGTAATATCCGTAAAGATATTAGAACGTTTAATCAACAGACAAAAAGCAACTTGGATTGGGAAGCATTGTTTGCGGGCGTTAAGACTTTGCTTGAATTACAAAATAATACACACCACGTTTAAGATAAGTGTACGGAACAGCTGAAAATATTCAGCCCATTGTTGTATCTTCAATACTGCTGGACACGGTAAGTGCAGATAGATCAATGCGTTAAATCTAAATAAGTGGTATTTATGGTGCCGGTGGCCAGACTCGAACTGGCACGAGGTTTCCCTCTCCGGATTTTAAGTCCGGTATGTCTACCAATTCCATCACACCGGCGCGTAACCCTCGACTTGGCTGGATCGAGATTATACAGCGTTCGCCTAAATAGAAAAGTAATCACAAAAGGATTGCATCGAATACTCAAGTCAAAGCACCAATGCACAATTCAACGTTTAACTTCAGCTTAATGCTTAATACTGGCTTTTAATTCCTGATCCAGAAAGCAACCTGGCTCTTGAAGCATTAACCGCTAGCCCCCCCTTCCAGTTACCAGAGATTATCTGAAGGGTTAATCTGGTTTGTCCTCTTGTACATACTCAAGCCAATTTTCATCAGAGCCAGATCAGACTGTCACTGATCCCTCACTAAACAACAACACAGCAGATAAGAGTATTCTTTTGATTCTCAATCGGTGGTCGATGGACTGAGGTGAGGCCACGCAGCCTTGAGGTACGTCCCCATCGACCACAAGGTCAATAGTGCCGCAATCACTAGAATCCAAAGACCGGGATGCAACAATGTTTCTTCGACAGGAAGCGCAAGGCATACCGTGATTGCAAGCATTTGAGCCGCAGTCTTCACCTTTCCTAGCCAACTGACAGCAACATGCGCACGCTGCCCAATTTCAGACATCCACTCTCGCAGGGCACTGACCACAATTTCGCGGCCAATAATAACGACAGCGGATAACGTCACCAACACTGAATCAAACGCATCGACAAGTAAAACAAGAGCGGCCGCCACCATCAGTTTATCTGCGACTGGATCAAGAAAAGCACCGAACGCTGATTCCTGCTGCCAACGACGTGCCAGCCATCCATCAAGCCAGTCTGTCGCCGCAGCTATCAGGAAAACAACCGCTGAAATCTCACCTGCATACTGCGATGGAATAAACCAGATGAGAACAAGGACAGGAATTAGAACGACACGTAATAACGTTAAAAAGTTCGGTAAGTTCACAAAGATCTCTCAGTCAGTGTGCAACGCAGAGTACACCAATTCTGCAGTTTGTTGACTCATTCCTGCCACCTTTGCGATGTCAGACGCACTTGCTCGCGCTAATTCTCTCATGCCTCCAAAATGCCTCAATAAAGATTGCCGTCTCTTTGGACCGACTCCAGGAATACCTTCAAGCGGACTCTGAGCTCGCACCTTACCACGTGCCTGGCGATGCTTTGTAATTGCGAAGCGGTGTGCCTCGTCACGAATATGCTGAATCAAATGTAACGCGGGCGCGGAACTCGGAAGACTTAACTCTTCGCCTGTATCGGCTCGATGGAGTAATTCAAAACCAGCCTTTCGAGAAGGACCTTTTGACACACCGAGCAGAAAGACGTCGTGCACACCCAGTTCGGTTAGAGTACTGATCGCTTCAGACAGTTGCCCTTTTCCTCCATCGATAACCAAGACATCCGGTAGCGGCACTTCCCCTGATTTCACTCGACGATATCGGCGCGTCAATGCCTGACGCATTGCGGCGTAATCATCGCCTGCATTTACATCCGTAATATTGAATATCCGATAGTCACTCTTTAAAGGACCAGACACATCGAACACAACACAACTCGCCACCGTTGCCTCTCCAGAAGTATGACTGATATCGAAACATTCAATTCGCTCGGGTGCATCGCAATTGAATCGCTCAGCAAAATCCATGAGTCGTTTCGCCTGACCATCGCGAGTTGCAAGCCGCAACGCCAGTGCCTCCTCGGCGTTCGTTTTCGCCAACTCCAAGAACTGTTGGCGAACTCCGCGAACAGCGTGGGCAATCCGAACTTTCTTACCGCAAGCTTGGCTAAGTGCCTGTGATACTAGGTCGGTCTCATTTATTTCGTGCGAACAAATAAGCACCGGTGGAATAGCGTGCGCTGAGGCAAGGTAATACTGAGGGATAAATGCATCCAAGATCTCCTCAGGTGATTCTAAAAGTCCGGCATCAGGAAATTGGCTATTGACTCCAAGAACGCGGCCGCCGCGTACACTTAAAATTGCGATACAAATCCCGCCACTTTGCTCGAACACTGCAATTGCATCCAGATCAGCTGAATCACTTTCCATCACCTGTTCGGATTGAAGACGACGGACGCGAGCAATGGTATTGCGATGCCGTGCAGCTTTTTCAAACTCAAGTGATTGACTGGCCTCATCCATTCGGCCTTCGAGTGACACAATTAATTCGCCACTTCGACCCTCGAGAAATAGGCGCGTATCCTCCAAGTCTTCTGCATAATCGTCCTGGCTCACAAACCCGACGCAGGGTGCGCTGCATCGACCAATCTGATATTGCAAACATGGTCGACTGCGATTCTGAAAAACGCTTTCTTCACACTGTCGAATTTGAAAAGTCTTCTGTATTAAATTGAGTGTTGACTTCACAGATCCAGCGGAAGGGAACGGGCCGAAGGTTTTCCCAGTTCTGTATCGATTACCTCGCCGGTAGTAAAGCCCTGGGTAAGGATGCTCTGTATTCATGTACACGTAAGGGTATGACTTATCATCCCGCAGTAAAATATTGTAGGGGGGCCTTGAATCCTTGATTAGGTTTTGCTCGAGCAGCAACGCCTCCACTTCATTTCGCGTGACCGTAATATCGATGTGCGCAATCTTAGCCACCATCGCTATCGTCTTCGATGCAAGTCCACTGCCACGAAAATAGCTTGACACCCGAGCCTTTAAGTTCTTCGCTTTGCCGATATACAAAATATGATCATTGGCGTCTTTCATTATATAGACACCAGGGCGAACCGTGAGGCTTTTCAGAAATCGTGTTGAATCAAATTCGACCATGGGTTAATTCTACTCCCTTCAGGCCATGGTTGTAGGCTAACTGCGTTAACTCAACATCAGAATCGATCCCAAATTTTTCAAAAATTCTGTATCGATAGGTATTAACCGTTTTAGCTGAAATCGCCAACAGCTGGGCAATTTTAAATGCCCGACTACCCTCAAAAGCCAAATCACGCACTGTAAATCTAAACGGTGACGGCTTATCAAACGGGTTCGCTGATCGAAACCGACTCAATGCTAGCGCTTGCGCATTGTTAAAAGCCAAATGCACTTCCTTCCGTGTCAGCGTCCTGAGCGCACCGATCATATTATCGCTCGAGCAACTGGAATTAATTTACCCAGAGACGCCGAGTGATAGTAACAATTGGCATTTAATGACACGGATGGCGCGGAGATATACCAAGATCAATGCATCAGGGAGCGCTCTTTTCGCCCGAGCGACCATCACTAGCGGACTTTAAATGAGGATGTAAGGGCTTGGAATTAGGAACCAACGACAGCTACTTGTATGGCCTTAAGTAATCAAATGTGGTACGCCGAGGCTCCTACCGGAATATGCATTGAAACGGTCCCCAATATTGCCTGACGAGACTGAAGTCACTGTCTAGTCAGATAGTAGCCAATGGGACTTTGGGTCAATATCTGACAAGGAACATTAGTAATATCAGACCAAGCGCAAGGCGATAAGCAACAAACGGAAGTAACCCCACGCGCTGGATCAATGCAAGGAATAAACGAATGCAGAGA
>CACAXU010000046.1 GCA_902536515.1 uncultured Litorivicinus sp.
ACGGTCGCGGGTCAAATCGACGTAAAAATATTTTCTCAAGTGATTCGCTTAAATTCAGAGATAGCGGGGTTTCAGTCCGACTGATAGATTTAGTCCAATACAGATGGAGCCTGACAATCTAATCCAAGATTATATGGGACCGGTCAAATCATTGTTTCGAAACAGCGAGCAGGGGCCGCGCTACACCAATGAGTTATTTGTTTATATTCAGACCATGATCCTCGACATCAGCTACCTAGAACTTTTATTGATCGTTGGCGCTTTTGTGTTCGGTGGTCTCTGTAAGGGAATCTCAGGCGTAGGAGTTCCGATTGTAGCGGTGCCGGTGATCGCATCTGTCACCGACATTACGCTTGCAATTATCCTTATCGCGATACCTAGCGTGATACCAAATTTTTACCAGGTGTGGAGGTTTAAAACGTCTTGGACTCGATCATTTTCTCTCGGAACGCTCTGTTTAGCGTCGGTTATTGGGTCAGGTATCGGTGTCCTCATCTTGCTCAAAGTCGATCCTGAGGTCCTGTCAAAAATTTTAGGTCTTATAGTCATCAGTTACTGTGCGATCCGACGGCGGCAGGTACTCAATCTGAGCGATCGTATGGCACGTTTTTTAGCTGCACCAACAGGCTTTCTCGCTGGCCTTGCTGGCGGAACAACCGGGGTATCTGCACCAGTTGTCATGATGTACATGAGCGCCATCGATTTAGCCAGGGGATCGTTTATCTTCGGGATTAGCGTCTACTTCATAGCCATGGGTAGCGGGCAGTTTATGTGGCTCAGTCTCGCTGGTCTCATGACCTGGAAGCTAGCCTTTGCTAGCGCACTCACGCTTATTCCACTCGCTCTCGGCATGGGTCTCGGACAGCGGATCGGGGAACACGTATCATACAACCAGTTTGAGAAAATTATTCAACTGATCCTATTAATCCTTGGGCTTAAACTACTTCTCAATGTCTAATTAGCCCGACCGTAGCCACCGCCACCTGGTGTCCCCAAGCTCAGTCTGTCCCCGGGTTTTAGCATGACACCGGACTGCATTGAGGCCAGCCTCGTCGTTGTCCCTGAGACTTCAACCTCGCAGAACCCACCCCGAGCGTCACCACCACCATTCACTCCCAACGGCTGAATACTGTGCTTGCTGGACCGCAGTGTGACCGAGGTTACTCCGTCAAGAATCCTGTAGGTCCTAACGAACCCACACCCGCCCCTAAACTTACCTTCGCCACCGGAATTCAAAAGAACTTTGAACTCTTCTGCTCTGATCGGAAATTCAGTCTCAAGCATCTCTATCGAGGTAACTTTCCCATTAGTCTGGTTACAGTGACAACCGGTCTCTCCATCATAACCCTGCATTGCTCCGACGCCGCCCGCAAACAGTTCGTACTGAATCAAAGTCTTCCGATCGATTACATGGGCCAGGGTCATTGCCCGCCCACCACCACCGTCTGCCCTAGCAAACTGCGGTGCACTGTCCCCAAACGCCGCAAAAATCGACTCAATAATCGCATGCAGCGCGGGGTTGTAGGTATTAACTGGAGCGGGATAATAGGGGTCTACGACCGTACCCTCACGTGTCTCGAGGTTAAAGCAATCAAAGACACCCTGATTGACGGGGGTATCGATCCCTGTGATGGCGATCATCACGTAGGAGCATGCTGCCTTTACGAGATGTGGTCTGACGTTTACTGGTCCTGTGCCCTGCGGATCCGAGTCTGAAAAATCAAATGTAATCGACTTGCCAGTTTTCGTTACCCTGACATGAATACCCCTCGGCGTCTCCAGATCAATCCCGTCGTGGTCAATGAACCGCTCCGCGGTGCCTTCAAAATCGTTGAGTTCTTGTAGCCTTTCCTCTATCCGTCTCTGAGTTTCCTTCCGATGATGGTCAAACGCGAAGAGCGTCAGATCGATACCAAAGCGGTCAAATAACTGCCTTATACGATCCGAGCCCAGAGAGCAGACACCGATCTGTCCCTCCAAGTCGCCTATCACTAACTCGGGCGCCCTGCTGTTTCCTCGAAGCAGAGCGAAGGCCTCTTTGTTCTCTTTACCACCGCTTAAAAGCTTTACCGGGGGTATGTGTAGACCCTCAAAAAAAGTATCCCTCGCGGTCGCTGGACAACTGCCTGGGGCAGCACCACCGATATCAGACTTGTGGGCTATCGAGGCTGCGAATGCCACGAGACGGTCGTCACAAAAGACTGGGACTGCGACAGCGAAATCCGGGGAATGTGGACTACCGCCCTCCCAGGGTGAGTTACTGAGGAATACGTCACCGTCCCGTATCTCATCAACAGGATAACGAGCTAAAACTCCTGCGATCACCGCGGGGAAGGCACCGATGTGTATCGGAAGGACTACTTTTTGTGCGGCCAGTGAGCCGTCGCTTAATAACACGGCGCAACTCGCATCATGACTCTCTCTAATGATTGACGAGTAACCCGATCGGAACAATCCGGCCTGCATGTCGTCCACGATCCCGTGCGCCATCGACACGATCATCTCAGCTTCAAATACGGTCCCCACCAGGGCCTCCTGCGACTCAATCTTTACCCACCCACCATAACCAAACTTGATCGTTCGATCCAAACCAAAACAGGTTGGACTAAAAACAATGTTTGTAGTTACTCACTTATACCCGCATCTGTTAAACCTCAAAGAAAAATGGAGGAACCTCGGATGGAACTCATTTGCTCTCTCACCAGTCCGTATGCCCGCCGGGTTAGAGTCCTAGCTCATGAACTCGGTATCCAAGATCGGCTCAGAATTAAAGTGGTCAAACCGAGGGAGTCATCAGGCTACCTGTGGACGATTAACCCGGTTGGGAAGGTCCCCACACCTCGCCTCAACGATGGAACAGGTATTTTCGACTCGTTGATCATTTGTGATTATCTGATCGCGACCTACTCGGCGGAGTGGGGTCTCGAACAACAAACTGATGTGTGGCAATACAGGACCCGTCTGTCGCTGTTGAATCAGGTAAGTGACGCTGGCTCCCAAGCAAGGAAGCTGTTGGCACAGGACCCACCACAAGCACACGCTGCAGACTTCCAACTCAGCAAGGTACATCGGAGCCTGACTCACCTCGAAACGACTTGGACCAGCCTCGAAACAGAGCTGTCTCTGACATCAATAGGTCTTGCGTGCACGTTCGATTGGTTACTCGACCGTTTCCCAGAGATCAGCTGGCCTGATCTATATCCCCGAATCGGTCGTTGGTCTGACGAATTCAAGACACGGGAGTCTATGCAGAAAACGCAGATACACTCTTAGGCAACTGCGAGGTTAAGGGTGCTCAATCTGTGTAAACAGCTCGGTTGGCAGAACCCGTCCGATCCCTGCCGATTCAGCCAATTGGAGTGTCACTCCGGCAACTACCGCGAACTGAAGCCCCAGCCCGAGGTCATTCACAAAGCAGGTACGTTCATCAGCATTTGTTCGCCCATTGGTCACTCCTGAGATGAGGTCAGGAAGTGTCGTACACGAGGAGAAGTCAAAGGCGTCAGATATTTGCCAACCTCGATCTCCCGAATGATCTGGTACCGCAAGATTATCAGCCTGAATCAGGGCAGGCTTTCCTTGCCCCAGATGCACACAGACCTTATCGGCCAGATCTAGACAACTTCTTGAAATCTCCGGCGGCTTGATGGATCCGACGTGCATACCCTTTTCGAAGTGCTTAGGTTCAAATACTGGATCGATCGAGCTAGTGGCACACAAAACGATATCAGCTCCGTTAGCCGCCTCCGCGACAGACCCCACGGAGCAAAGTTCTTGACTAAGCTTTCCACCCCACTCCGCACAAAAAGCCTTCACATTGCGGCGATTTGGGCTAAAAACACGGATCGTATCTATCTCTGGGCGCACCGCTAGAAGACCCGTCAGTTGGGTGCCGGCTTGCCAACCGGATCCGATAATGGTCGCCGTTGTCGCTTCTTTTTTTGCCAAGTAATCAGTGCCCAATGCACTGGTGGCACCGACCCGCATTCTCTGAATCACGCCGTCAGGCATTATCGCCAGGGGCTCACCTGTTTCCGTCGAGAACACCAAAATGAGTCCCGTATAACGGGAGCCAGGGGCCGCCGGTACCTTGACACGTCGATAGCTACTCCCGACTTTGGGCCAGGTGACGATATCTGAATTAATACGTACAGCACCCACACCAAGACCAGGCGCTATGCCATCCATCGTCTTCAAACCGTAGACAGATTCTCCGCTGGGGACGAGCGTGTCGGACCGTCGTCGGGTAACTGCCGCCCCAGAAGAGAAATCAAGATACGCAGAAGTTAGGGCATCAATACACTGACCCATGCTGAGGATCTCTGTGATTTCTTGGTTATTTAAAATACGCGTCAAGCGTCTGTCCCTTGATAATATTTCGCCGAAGCATCCTTGTCTCTCCGGCTGGGAAATTATTCCTTGCATGACATGTCGACCAATTATCCCAAATCACAAGATCACCCTTCGTCCAACGATGCGAAAACGTCGCCATACTCTGGTCGATGGCAT
>CACAXU010000047.1 GCA_902536515.1 uncultured Litorivicinus sp.
GGTGAGCTCGTCGAGTCTGTTTCAGGCGAACGGTTCGATAGCATTAATCCAGTAAACGAAGAATTAATCGGTACCGTCCCCAAAGCGAACGCGGACGATGTCGAGAGAGCATATCAAGCCGCGAGGCGAGCCCAGACCGAGTGGGCTGAGACCGATATGGGTCACCGGATTAAAATAATGAATGAGTTTGCTCGTGATCTCGTCGCTAGAAAAGAGGAGATAGCCGAGCTAGAGGTCCGAGATACCGGAAATACGATTGGACCGATGAGGCAGGATGTAGTCACGGCGGCTGATCGGATTCGGTTATACGCGGGTCTCGGGTATGAGCTAAAAGGCGAAACAATTCCGGCGACGGCCTCAGGTATGCATATCACTGTACGTGAGCCGTACGGGGTCGTCGGTCGTATCATTCCTTTTAACCACCCCATCGGCTTCGCCGCGTCCCGGTTGGCCCCGGCATTAGTTGCCGGGAACTCGATTTTGATTAAGCCCCCCGAGCAGAGCCCGCTGTCCGCGTGCATCCTCGCAGACACGTGTAAGGAACACTTTCCTGCCGGCTTGGTCAATATCTTGACTGGTGAGGGCGCCACCGGCGAGGCGATCGTCAAGCATCCAAATATAAAAAGAATAGCTTTCATCGGTTCTGTCCCGACAGGAATGAAAATTCAGAACGCGGCATCAGAGGTAGCTGTCAAAAGCGTGTCACTGGAGCTTGGAGGAAAGAATCCACTGATCGCATGCCCTGATGCAGACATTGACCAGGTTGCGACCGCCGCAATCCGAGGGATGAATTTCGCATGGCAGGGGCAGTCGTGTGGCTCAACCAGCCGTATCTTGCTACACGAGAGCTTGCATGACGCGGTGGTCGCGAAAATGGTCGAGAAACTTAAGGCGCTCCGTATCGGCGACCCGCTCGATCCAGACGTGAACACGGGGCCTATGAACTCCAAGAAACAGTACGACCGGGTAATGATGCTGATTCAAGAAGCTAAAGACCAGGGAGCCGAGTGCCTGGTCGGTGGCGGTAGACCAATCGGTCCTGAATTTAAACGGGGGTACTGGGTACAGCCGACCCTTTTCCAGGGTGTTAACAAGTCCATGAATATTGCCAAAACTGAGGTATTTGGCCCCGTAGTTAGTGTATTTAAGTGGTCTGACCTCGATGAGGCCTTGGAGATTGCCAATGACGTCGACTACGGCCTCACTGCGTCTATCTACACGAATGATTTCGCGACAGCCATGTACTTATCTCGCAAAGTGAACGTTGGTTACGTGTGGATTAATGGCACGAACACGCATTTCAGGAATGTACCCTACGGCGGATTTAAGAATAGCGGCGTCGGAAGAGAGGAGGGACTCGATGAACTTCTCAGCTATACAGAGCTGAAGGCAATCAACTGGAACCCCCAAACCTCGGCCGCACCTGGGTCGGCATGGCGACAAAAATGAGCGGTAAGAAATTCTTGAATGACATTGATAGGACAAAAACAATCGATAACAGAGTTCGCTCGTCAAGACAAAACAATTATCTAGTTGCTGGCACATATCATTGAAGGCGATGTGGTGAAATTGAAAAGGTCAATGTTTAAGTCCACTGGATTAATAAACTATTGATATACAGTAAAATATATCTTCTGAGAGTTGAGCTGTGAGCGCAGAAATGTGTTTAGTTCTTGTTGGTTGAGACGATTATATTTACGTTCTACTAGGGCGATGCTACCCGAATGAATCTTGGTACCGATATAAGTCAATTTTAGGTTATTGTTTCAATTTATTCATTGCATATGCGAACTATGGCAAGGGTGTTATGACCAAATACCAGACAGACGTTGCGATCCTTGGAGGCGGGCCATCCGGACTAATGCTGTCGAGATTATTATTCCTCGAGGGAATCCGCTCAGTAATTATCGAGCGACAGCCAATGCAGCACGTGCTGGAGCGAATACGAGCAGGTGTTTTGGAGGAAGGCAGCGTTAACTTAATGCAGAATGCTGGGCTTGGTGATCGTGTCTTGCGAGAGGGTCAAAAACACAGTGGTTTCCGAATCACCTATGGGGATGATGAGCTCCGTATTGATATAGAAAAGCTGACTGGCAAACATGTAACGATCTATGGGCAGACCGAGGTTACCAAGGATTTATTTGCATCGGTTTCCGGAAATGGAATCAAGATTCTGGAGTCTGTTACTGATGCGAAAATACACAACCTTGATTCCGATCAGATTAAAATTACCGGCTCTCACGCGAATGAAGATTTTGAGATACATCCAACGTTCATCGCTGGTTGCGACGGTTTCAAAGGAATTTCGCGTCAGGCGATCCCAGCGGATAAAAAGAACGAATATGAGCGGGTTTATCCATTTGGCTGGTTGGGTGTTTTATCTGAAACGAAACCTGCTGACTATGAACTTATTTACGCGAGTCATGAAGATGGTTTTTCTCTGTGTTCAATGAGGAACGAGTGTTTGAGTCGCTATTATGTTCAATGTCCTGCCGGAGATTCCGTTGAACAATGGTCGGATGATCGTTTTTGGGATACCCTTAAACGTCAAATACCATCAGCGGTTGCTAATAATCTAGAGACGGGTCCGTCACTCGAAAAATCAATTGCTCCTCTTCGTAGTTTTGTCTGCGAGCCACTTTCTTTTGGGCGGCTTTTCATTGCGGGTGATGCTGGTCATATTGTGCCACCAACAGGTGCTAAGGGATTGAATCTTGCGTTTTCCGATGTTTATTACTTGTCGAGGGGATTTATTTCTTTCTTTAAAGACAGAAATGAGCAACTGTTGAAAGAGTACTCTGATTGCGCTCTGGATCGGATCTGGAAATCTGAGCGATTTAGCTGGTGGATGACTTCACTTTTACATCGATTTGATAATGAGGACGGATTCGCCGAGCGCATGAGACGAGCCGAATTTAAGTATTTATGCCAATCTGAAGATTATCAAAGAGTACTTGCGACAAATTATGTTGGGTTGCCCTATTAGGAGGGGATGCTGAGATGAATGCATATACACAGGTTATGTCGGATCGATTTGAGGTAGTTGTTCCGTCGGCGCCAGAGGGGATGGATCCGCTTGAGTGGGAGGCCCGACTCGAATTGGCGGCTTGTTATCGAATTGTTGCGTGTTATGGATGGACTTCTGTGGTCTATAACCACATCACCCTCCGTATTCCAGGAACATCAAATTTCTTGATTAACCCTTTTGGGATGAGGTACGAGGAAATTAGAGCTTCAGACCTTATACGGATCGATATAGAAGGTAACCCAGTTTCGCAATCGGAGTGGCCAGTGAACCAGGCTGGTTATGTGATTCACTCTGCGGTCCACAGTTGTCGCGACGACCTGCACTGTGTACTGCACACTCATGAGCCTCTGTCACAGTCTATTTGTGCGCTGGATCACGAGGTCATTCCACTTACCCAGGAGGGATGCCAGTTTTTCGAGCGAGTGGGCTATCATGATTATGAGGGGATCGTCCTTGATGGATCGGAGGGTCCATTAATTGCCGAAGCCTTAGGAGAGAAGAACCATACGTTGGTGTTGAAGAACCATGGATTATTAACCGCCGGTGAAAATTGCGCGTGGGCGTTGACCAGGCATCAGGCCTTTATCCGAAATGCCGAGGTACAGCTCAGAGCCATGGCCGCGGGTCAGGTTAGCTACATTCGAGAGGATGTCATGATCAAGACACGCGAACAATTCGAGGGTGGGTTGGCTCAAGCCGGTGCGAAGGTCAGACACCCTGAATGGCCGGCTTTAGTGAGGCTGGTCGATCGAAGTGATCCGTCATGGAAACATTAAATTTGGTCGGTTTTCGTACTTTTATGGGGTTCGAAGCGATTACTCACTGAGTGTTATATTTTCAGAATGCAGCGATTGGTGTCTCTCCTTTGACTGTTGTCCGATGCATTTCTCTTCGATATCCGTCGTAATCGTTAAATGCTCGATGCAGGCAAATACGGTTATCCCAAACGGCGACTGTATGAGGCTCCCATCTTAGGCGACAGCTAAAGATTTCTTGAGTCAGGTGAGTAACGAGGAACTCGAGCAATGGTCTTGACTCCCTGTCCGTCA
>CACAXU010000048.1 GCA_902536515.1 uncultured Litorivicinus sp.
CCAGTAGCTCAATTGGCAGAGCATCGGTCTCCAAAACCGGAGGTTGGGGGTTCGATTCCCTCCTGGCCTGCCATATGAGCGGGTCCCTAACTAGACGCAGAGGAAGTATGAACGCAAAAGTGGAAATACCATCGCGCCTTGATCACCTGAAATGGTCGCTTGTGGTTGCCATCATCGCGGTTGGCGTTGTTGGTAACAGCTATTACGCGGGTGAGTCACTTCTTTATCGTGTTCTTGCGCTGGTGTTCTTGGCGGCAGTAGCTGCTGGGATTGCGTTAACGACGCAAAAAGGTGCTGCTTTCCGGGAAATGCTGAAAGAGGCGCGTGTTGAGCTTAGGAAAGTTGTCTGGCCGACCCGGGTGGAAACCGGACAAACAACCGCCATTGTTATTGTAGTCGTGCTGATTGTCGCTTTGATTTTGTGGGCTCTGGACAGTCTGTTTGCCTGGATCATTGCCTCGTTGATTGGATAATTTAATGTCAAAGCGTTGGTATGTAGTGCAAGCTTTTTCTCAATATGAGAAGTCAGTGATGCGAAGTCTGCAAGAGCAGATTGCTTTGCATGGTATGGAAGATCGTTTCGGTGACATCCTCGTTCCGACTGAAGAAGTCGTCGAGATGAAGGACGGAAAAAAGCGTAAAAGTGAGCGGAAGTTTTATCCCGGCTATGTGCTTGTCAACATGGAAATGGATGATGAAACCTGGCATCTAGTGAAAGGGATTCCTCGCGTTCTTGGTTTTGTTGGTGGTAATGCTGACAGACCTGCGCCGATTACGGACGCAGAGGCTGCTCTTATCCTCGATCGTGTAACCGAGGGCGGAGAAATGCCACGTCCGAAGACCTTGTTTGAGCCGGGTGAATTGGTACGCGTGACCGACGGTCCGTTTGCTGATTTCACGGGTACTGTCGAAGAAGTGAACTATGAAAAGAATCGGTTGCAAGTTGCTGTGGTTATTTTCGGTCGCTCAACGCCTGTTGAGCTTGAATTTGATCAGGTTGAGAAAGGCTAATCTCACCTGTGTCGATGCGGGGAGCTGAAAGGCGTCTGTACCCATTAAAGGAGAAGTAACATGGCCAAGAAGATTGATGGCTACATTAAGTTGCAAATTGCAGCAGGCCAAGCGAATCCGTCGCCGCCTGTTGGTCCTGCCCTTGGTCAGAAGGGCGTTAACATTATGGAATTCTGTAAAGCATTCAACGCTGCTACTCAGCAGATGGAGCAAGGTCTTCCTGTTCCGACTGTCATTACGGTTTACGCGGATAAATCCTTTACGTTTGTCACCAAGACTCCACCGGCATCTGTTCTGATCAAGAAATCTTTGGGTCTGAAAAGCGGATCTTCACGTCCGAATACAGAAAAAGTCGGTAAAATATCGCGCGCTCAGCTCGAAGAGATTGCAAAGGCCAAAGAGCCTGATTTGACAGCGGCAGATTTGGATGCGGCGGTTCGTACTATTGCAGGTACTGCACGTTCAATGGGCATCGATTCAGAAGGAGTCAACTGATGGCGAAGTTAACCAAGCGTCAGAAGATGATCGCTGAAAAGATAGACGCAAATAAGGTGTATGGATTTGAAGAAGCGGTTAACCTGCTATCCGAATTATCGACTGTTAAGTTCACCGAGTCAGTAGAAGTTGCAGTCAATCTTGGCGTGGATCCTAGAAAGAGTGATCAGGTCGTTCGTGGTGCGACAGTTCTTCCGAATGGAACTGGAAAGGATGTTCGGGTCGCCGTCTTTGCTCAAGGTGAAAACGCCGACAAAGCAAAAGCAGCCGGTGCGGATATCGTTGGCTTCGATGAGTTGGCAACCGAAATTAAGGGCGGTCGAATGGATTTTGATGTGGTCATCGCGACTCCAGACGCAATGCGTGTTGTGGGTACGTTGGGAACTGTACTGGGTCCGCGAGGCTTAATGCCAAACCCAAAGGTGGGGACTGTGACCCCAAATGTCGAAGAAGCAGTGAAAAATGCGAAGGCGGGTCAGGTGCGTTATCGCACGGATAAGAGCGGTATCATTCACGCAGCGATTGGCAAAGTTGGGTTTGCACCAGATGCGCTAAAGGCCAATCTTGATGCACTTCTTGGTGATTTGAAGAAGGCGAAGCCTGCTTCAGCGAAAGGCGTTTATTTCAAGAAAGTATCTGTATCGACAACGATGGGCCCTGGGGTTCAAGTCGATCAGTCTGGACTAAACGTATAAAAAAATTTGAGGGTTCCCGTTCGCGGGATCCGTCAAAGACTGCAGGTGCCGTATGGCCTAAATGTAAACAGCCTGCATAGACGGCAGCCCCTTTACACTCAGTGTAATGAAGGCCGCCAGGGGTTCACCGGAAAACTGGTGAATTGGTTCATCCTGAAAAGGAGCAAAGCGTGGCATTAAAGCTCGAAGACAAAAAGGTGATTGTCGCAGAAGTCAACGAAGCTGCCGGTAATGCTTTGTCTGCGGTAGTCGCAGATTACCGGGGTATGGAAGTCGGAGCTCTGACCGAAATGCGTGAAAAAGCGCGTAACGGGAAGATCTATCTCCGAGTTGTTCGAAATACTCTGGCCAAGCGTGCTGTAGCAGGAACTGAATTTGAGTGTCTGACTGACGCGCTGGTGGGGCCATCATTGGTTGGTTTCTCGCTGGAAGAGCCTTCGGCAGTTGCGAAGCTGTTTAAGGACATCGCAAAGGACAATGACCAACTCGAAATTCGGGCTCTTGCGATCGGTGGTCAACTTCTCGATGCATCTCAAGTGGATGCGGTCGCGAAGCTACCAACGAAGGACGAAGCGATTGCAATGCTGATGAGCGTGATGACCGCACCTGTTGCTAAGTTCGTACGTACGATGAACGAGGTTCCAGGCAAGCTGGTTCGTACCGTTGCAGCAGTTGGTGAAGCGAAGAAAGTGGGTTAATCCCGTTGGCTTTCATTTGACATAGTTTGTAAACGAAATTTGGAGAAATACCATGGCACTGTCTAAGGAAGATATCCTAAACGCGATCGCTGAAATGAGCGTGATGGACGTTGTTGAACTGGTTTCAGCAATGGAAGAAAAATTCGGCGTAACAGCAGCAGCAGCAGTCGCAGCGGCTCCTGCAGCGGTAGCTGGTGGTGATGCTGGCGCTAGTGCAGCGGCAGACAAAGACGAATTTGACGTTGTTCTCTCGTCGGCTGGTGAAAAGAAAGTAAACGTGATCAAGGTTGTTCGGGGAGTCACAGGTCTTGGCCTGAAAGAAGCGAAAGACCTCGTTGATGGCGCTCCTAACACCATCAAAGAAGGCGCGTCAAAAGACGAAGCGGAGGACATTAAGAAGCAGCTTGAAGAAGCAGGTGCATCTGTCGAGCTCAAATAATGGCATCGATCCGTTATTGAAAGGATCTGCAGACTGGCTGGTGGTTTAGACCACCGGCCTATTTGCGTTGTAAACGATTAAGGTTTGCGAAAAGCGTTATTCTGCGCTTTTCGGAATCCTTTAGGGGCACGAAATATAGTACATCCGCGGTGGATGGACTTTCACACGTTGAGGAAGGCAAATGGCTTACTCGTACACAGCGAAAAAACGTATTCGGAAAGATTTTGGAACACTACCTTCGGTGATGGAAGTTCCGCAGCTTTTGGCAATTCAGCTCGATTCATATCGCGAGTTCTTGACGGGTGGTTCGCTTGAAAATACTGCGCAATCAACTGGCCTGGAGGCTGCGTTCCAGTCCGTTTTTCCTATCCAATCGTTCTCGGGGAATGCCGAGCTACAGTATGTAAGCTATCGCCTAGGCGAGCCTGTCTTTGATGTGAAAGAGTGCATTCTCCGTGGTGATACATATGCAGCACCGCTTCGTGTCAGAGTCCGTTTGGTTCTTTTTGAGAAAGAAGGATCAAATAAGTCTGTTAAAGATATCAAGGAAGAAGAAGTGTACATGGGCGAAATTCCGCTTATGACTGAGAACGGTACGTTCGTCATTAACGGGACTGAGCGTGTGATTGTGTCACAGCTTCATCGCTCACCTGGCGTGTTCTTCGAGCATGACAAAGGCAAAACCCATAGTTCAGGCAAGTTGCTCTACTCAGCGCGGATTAT
>CACAXU010000049.1 GCA_902536515.1 uncultured Litorivicinus sp.
GAGCTTATCCGTAAGCAACTGAAAATATTGAAGGAGTTACGGCTTTTATTATGGGCTTTGCTAGCAACATTTATAATCCCTATTGCTATCACACTAGTACTTACTGCGTTTTCGGGATACCTGATGTGGTCATGGTTTTGAGGACTACTTAAACCTGCGCTCACTTCTTCACAAAGACACTCTTTTGCAAATCTGATCAGGTACAACTAATACCAAAAAAATATTGAACACCACCCGATATTTGATTGATGGGTAGACTATTTTATTTAGACAGAAATTACGGTACTTGCAGATAATGTTTACGATGTGAAGTGCTGAAAAGCTAATTTACTGAGAATTTTTGTATATTCAGTGGCCGCCATAGCCACCACTTCAATGTTTATAAGCTATCAGAAAAGTAATCAGGCCTTCCAAAAGCTAGTTCAACGGAATATCTGCACCCAAGGCAAACATGGCCTAATCGAAGACTAAATTCCTGTTTGCTATTTCGATTTGGCAAGGGACGCTATACGCTCCTTTAAACTTTGTAAGCTCTATCACGGCCGATAAGGTACCTACTGAGGAGGGTGTATCATCTAAGACTTCGATAGAGCCATCACCCAATTTAATCACCCGCTCGAATTCAGACGTCGAATCATTAACAGTTATTAACCTTAATTCAAATGCAATTTTATTTGTCAGCTCAAGCTCCTCTTCAGAGATGGTGAAATCCAAAGTATCGTCAAGATTGGCTAGTTTCTCCAAAAATTCCTCCCCCTCGGAAGCTGTGCATAAGCTCCATCCGACCGCCTTCTCTTTACTAGAATTAAACAGCTCAAGTAATTTCTCATATGTCTTCGGGATACGACTCGGTTTACCTATAATTTGATTTTCAAAGTTGAAGGCAAATACTTTCGAATTAGCCCTATCAAAAAATAATGACACCCCAGAAAAGCCAGCGAAGTCAGCCGGCAGGGGAACGATACCGGTTTTATCAAAAGCCTCCCATACCAATTCAGTCTGCCGTGTTCTAAGCAGTTGGCGAAGCTGAGCGTAGTTTTCGTTTTGGGCTATCGTCTCGTTTTTAGCGAAGTAATAAATAAAAATTGGGATGCCAATAAGTGCCAACAAGACGACCAGTCCATCCATGATATCTAGCATACCGAGTAAGACTCGCTAAATTTATAACTTGCCAAGTTTATAACCTGCATAAACACAACCCGCGGAAACAAGCACACTAGTCGCTAGTCCACGGCCTTTGGAGACATTTTTTTCTACCTCTTTCTCACCATTAATCAACTCGTCTATGTCAGACTTCCTCAAAATATAAAGCTTCCTGGTGGCTACAACAATCGGTATAAATCCGCACAAATACACCAAGACAACAGCAACTTCAGGAATTCTGCCCTGCAACATAAGCCATGTGACAACAAGTGCGCCTGCTGTTACCAGAAACGTCCAGACTGCGAGAGTCTTACTTCGAGAGTACTGGTAGACGAGCTTCGCGACCTTAAAACTAATCCAGATCGCTATCGCTATGAGTATAAGCAACAGAAATATGGCTCCGCCGCCACCTTCTTGATTTTTGTTTTCAGACATGTAAACCCCCTAAAAACCCCGGCTCGTGATTTATATTACCTTGATAAGGTTTGAAGTATTAGAAAAGGATCCAGTATCAACACGTGAAAACATAGTAACGTTCATAAGCATTTCTTTGCCGAGCCGAGGGTCATCCCCAAATTGCCTCCATGCCACTGAGCTTCAGAAAAAAGCCTATCGGCTTCATGAATGTTGATCAGTGACTCAAATCGTTCACGCCACTTAAAGTTTCCCTCGGCATGTCCGATACTTTGATTACGGAGATGGGGCAATGCGAGTGCAAACACGGAACTACTGGAAACTGGGGTTACTGGCGCTCGCCGTTTTTGGTGTCGGCTCACCCAGTAATCCTACTCAGGCAAATGCAGAAATGGATGGCATTATTCGTCATTTAGGCCTATCCGTTTCTGATCGAATCATTTTGTCCCAAGCACCTCAGTTAAGCCCTCAATTCAGACAAATATTTCTTACAACTGCTCAACTCAACCGAAATACTGTTATAGATTATTTTTCGAATCATCCTTTTGAGGTGATGGCGTTCAGAGCCTATATACAACAGCTGGCCGATCTTGGTGTGCTTTCCGAGGATAGTGCAGAGAATCTAGTGATAGCCGCATTTAAAGCTCTGGAAACGGCCACACAAAATGAGACGGTTTTACAACGAGCAATTGTTGAATCAAAACAGCCACAAAAGCATGCTGGTCCCAACCTCTCGATCCTCAATATTCCGCCAAGCGCATCTGATAAGCCTGTAGAGCCGGCGCTTTCATTTGACTCTTCACAATCTGAAACTCTGGATTTCGGGGAAAAGTTGGAGCAAGAACAAAATGCCTCACAAGCAGCTGATGACCTCGAAAAAGCGCTCGAGGAACACGAGCGTATCGAACGCAATAAAAGGCTTGCGCGTGCGCTTATCGACGAATTTTCGCAAGGCAATCCCACGCCCGACTCTCTGGGAAAGCGAATTGAAAGGGTGGTGACGAAGTTTGCGGAAGTGGAATCTAAAAAGCAGGCGGAAACGTTACTAGACAATGTCGAAGTTTCAATTACCTCCATAAGAAAGGGTCCAGAGTACTCGGTTCGGGGACTGAAAGCTTTTGATGATGTCAATCCCAATTATTTTTCCTTCACTGAATTTGGCCTAACTGCCAATGATGATGACTCGACAGTGAATATCGGAATCGGAATCCGCAAGCTTTCTGACGATCAAATGGTCATGGGTGGTATCAATGCGTTCTACGACCAAGAAATCGATACCAATCACAAGAGAGGGTCGATTGGTATCGAACTAATCAGTGCGCCTTTTCGGCTCAATGCCAATCGCTACTATGCACTGAGTGATGGCTACCAATTAACAGCCCTTCAAAACGAAAAACCAATGTCAGGGCATGACGTAGATATCGAGGTGACTATTCCTTATTTACCCCGCCTATACGCTGGTTACAATCAATCTAAATGGTACGGAGAGGACAACGCCACAGATGTCGAGCGGAAAGTTTATCGCCTCGGAGGTAACCTTTCGAAAAACGTCAGTGTCGAGATTGGCAAAAGGACCTACAGCTCGAATATTGAAGATCAAAATACAGCGAAGCTTAGCTACAACTATGCATTCGATGCGGATACCGATGAGCCCAAGTTTCTTGATATCGATACGCAACCCTATCGCCATAGAAAGATCGGGCCACGAGAGCGGTATCGGATGGTGGAACGTGAGAGCAAGATTGTAACCCAGGTCTCTCAATCTGGATTAACAGTAACCTTTACGGCGCTATGACCGATGATAGCTAAATCTACCAAATATTTAGCGATTGCAATGGCGTCTTTCTTCCATATTTGGCTCGCCTCACCGGTATCGGCTGCCACAACAGTTGCCGAAGGTTCAGGTACCATCACGCTCAATATAACCCTCGGTTCCGGGATCACATTCACGGCCGTTACTTACACCGGAGCGGGCTCCGTGGGTTTCACATCAACGGAAATCACATATACCCCACCTGATAACTTTACAGGTCAATCCAATATTACATCTGGTG
>CACAXU010000050.1 GCA_902536515.1 uncultured Litorivicinus sp.
GTCAGAGAACCAAGGATCAGCCAAAGTATTTTCGTTTGCCCGACTTCATGAATTAAACGAAACAGATACTTTGCATTGCTTCGCTGAATATTTTCGCGCTGTCGACACAAATCCGACAGGCGATGACCATCAAAATATCCGGCAATTCATGGCCAGTGGTTGGCAAGGCCTCCAACTACCGAACACTTGCCTAAGCGTTAAAAAGTAGGTGTACTGACCTAATTTAATCGCGGCAATAATTCCCCACAGTTATTCTTTGGAGAGATACTATGACAGATCGCACGGCGTGCGGAGGCCTTCAGGTGGCGAACGAGCTCTATCGCTTCATTAATGAAGAAGCGATTCCAGGAACCGGCATTGACAAAACGAAGTTTTGGGCAGGTGTTGATTCCTTGATTCACGAACTTGCCCCAGTCAACCGGGACTTAGTTGCAAAACGTGATGTCATCCAAGCGAAAATCGACGCATATCACAAAGCTCGTCAAGGTCAGCCGCATGATCCTGTAGACTACAAGGCTTTTTTACAGGGCATTGGATACTTACTGCCAGAACCTCAAAACGTAATCGTTTCGACAGATTGTGTCGATGCTGAAGTCGCGACAACTGCGGGTCCGCAACTCGTTGTCCCTGTGATGAATGCCCGCTACGCACTGAACGCCGCAAATGCGCGTTGGGGTAGCCTCTATGATGCGCTCTACGGCACTGACGTCATTTCGAACGATGGGGATGCAAGCCCAGGGCTCGAATATAACCCAATTCGAGGCGAAAAAGTCATCGCATTTGCTAAGATATTTCTCGATGAGAACTTCGGCCTTGAGAGCGGCACACATTCGACCGCGACATCATATAAAATTATTGATGGAAAATTAAAAGTCCATACCCCAAGCGGTCTTGTTGGCTTAAAAAATCCAGAAAAGTTGGTGGGTTATCAGGGCGACGCAGCATCCCCAACAGCAATCGCTTTAAAAAATCACGGACTGCATGTGGAACTTCAATTTGATAAGACAAAGCCTGTGGGTAGCTCAGACCCAGCAGGAATTGCAGATATATTGATGGAGTCCGCGCTGACGACAATCATGGATTGCGAGGACTCTGTTGCCGCAGTTGATGCAGAGGATAAGGTTGTCGTCTACCAGAATTGGCTTGGTCTCATGAAAGGTAATCTCACTGAGTCCGTTTTCAAAACTAACAAGAATATGGTGCGCCGGCTCAACCCTGATCGTAAATATATCAGCGTAAATGGATCTGAAGTCACGCTCCCTGGACGGGCATTAATGTTTGTGCGTAATGTCGGCCATCTAATGACCAATGAGGCTATTTTAGATAGTGACGGCAATGAAGTCCCCGAGGGTATTCTCGATGGAATTTTCACCACGCTCATTGCAATTCACGATCTAAGGCGCACCGAAGACAAAAATTCAAGAGCTGGATCGGTCTACATCGTTAAACCGAAGATGCACGGACCCGAAGAAGTTAGCTTTGCGAATCGTCTTTTCGGGGCCATTGAAGACTTGCTTAATTTGCCACGCCATACAGTCAAAATGGGCATCATGGATGAAGAGCGTCGGACAACTGTCAACCTGAAAGCTTGCATTAACGCAGCATCTGAAAGGGTGGTCTTTATCAATACTGGATTTCTCGATCGAACAGGTGATGAAATGCACACCTCGATGCATGCAGGGCCGATGATTCGTAAAGTCCATATGAAAAAAGCAACGTGGATCAACGCTTACGAAAACTGGAATGTAGATATCGGTCTCGAATGTGGACTCCAGGGTAAAGCACAAATCGGTAAGGGCATGTGGGCGATGCCTGATTTAATGGCGGCCATGGTTGAACAGAAAATTGCGCATCCACAATCGGGAGCAACCACAGCTTGGGTTCCTTCACCTACTGCCGCCACGTTACATGCCCTGCATTATCATCAAGTCGATGTCTTTGCAGTTCAAGATTCATTGAAGGGACAACGGCGTAATACAGTGGACGAAATCCTGGATATCCCACTACGCGAAAATCCCAATTGGTCACCACAAGTGATCCAATCTGAATTGGATAATAATGCGCAAGGAATACTTGGATACGTGGTTCGCTGGGTTGACCAAGGCGTCGGATGCTCAAAGGTCCCTGATATCAATAATATTGGTCTCATGGAGGATCGCGCGACACTCCGAATCAGCTCTCAGGCCATTGCAAACTGGCTAACTCACGGAATCACAAGTGAAGCACAAGTGCGTGAAACGATGGAGCGTATGGCAAAAGTTGTAGATAGCCAAAATGCAGGTGATACAGCATATCGTCCGATGGCTCCAAACTATGATCAATCGACCGCGTTCCAAGCCGCGCTTGACCTTGTCCTCAAGGGTGTGGAGCAACCCAGTGGATATACTGAGCCGGTTTTGCATCGTCGTCGTCTTGAGCTGAAACAAAGCATCTAACGAGGCTTGACAGACTCTCTGGAAAGCGCATATTGCTGTCGGTAATTGCGTTCTACCGGAGAGCTCGTGTGTTCAGATTCATACTTATTGCGTTAACCTGCCTGATTCCATTGTCTGCACACACTGCCGAGACCCCTGAACCTGTCCAACAATTTACCAACTTCGACTCTTTCGAACTGCCTGAGTGGTTCAAGTTCAGCTTCCTCGATTTATCAGAGGACAACCTTGAGGCGACCGAAGACAACAAACATCTTGTTGTTTTTTTCTGGCAGGAATTCTGCGCCTACTGCAAGAACACGATCGAAAAGAATCTGACCCAACAATCCATTCGCCAGATTTTCGATGCACATTTCGATGTGGTGGCACTCAATATATGGGGAGACCGTGAGGTGTATGGTCTAGATGGTGAAGAGACCACAGAAAAAGAGATTGCTCGCTCACTGAATGTTCAATTTACCCCAACAATTATTTTCGTTAATGCAGAGGGTGAGTCTGTGTTGCGACTGAATGGGCATGTGTCACCTCCAGAAATGCAAGTGGCGCTCAATTATGTGAAGACCAAAACTTATGAATCACAAACCATTTTTGAGTATGTCGCAGTGAATCAACCTCAAGCTGTCAACACTCAACTCAATGCCCAACCGTTTATCGATAACGGAGCGGACCTCAATACCGCGGGTCAGCCCAAAGCAATCCTTTTCGAACAAACCAACTGCCCAGACTGCGATACTTTCCATCGGTGCGTCCTAGCACTCGATTCTGTCCGTGATCGATTCAAGCCGTTCCAGACGGTACAGCTGGATATGTGGTCGAGTACCCCGGTCACAACTACGTCTGGTCAAACAACAACCGCCCGAGATCTTGCCCGGGAAATGAACATTATCTACGCACCGAGCCTAGTGCTTCTTGACTCAAATGGTTCAGAAACGATTCGTGTTGAGTCACAG
>CACAXU010000051.1 GCA_902536515.1 uncultured Litorivicinus sp.
TGTTGAAACGGATACTTTCTTGCGTGGTAGCCTGCCTCATAGACCAGTAGATCAATAATTCCTTTGATAGTTCATAGGCCCGCGCCGGCGTGAGACTATCGATGTCGAGAGTGTTGGCTAATTCGTACCTTGAGGCCTCTGCGAGTTGACGTAATTCGACTATATTTTGCTCCCATTTGGCCCCAGCACGGGAAGCTACGGTAGTAACTGAGCCTCCGGGCTTGATTTTTTTTAGTGCGGCATCGGTGAATGATTTCGTACCGAACCAATTTACTTGAAGGACAGCGCTATTGTTGCCAGGGGTCGGTGCGATTCCGGCGCAATTGATCAGCATATCGATATTTTTGGGGAGGGAGTGGACACATTCTGATACCGATTTGGATTCTGAAAGATCTAGGAAGCGATAGCTATCCTCGTCGGATGGTTCCCTGTCACAAACGATCGTATATATCCCGTTAGCTTCAAAAATTTTTTGGGTCGCCCGCCCGATGCCATTTGTTGCTCCGGTAACTACCGCAACCATTGGTTTTGATTTCGGCATTAATTTTCACCCGCCAGGCTGTTTCTCAGTATCTCGAGCCCCGCTTTGAGGTTAGATAATTGCTCTGGGGTAAACGCTGTCAGCGGGCGATCGTTGATGGCTTTAGCGATTGGTATGAGTTTCGATTTGAGTCCGCGTCCTTTGTCGGTCAACTTAACGGTCATTTTTCGGCGATCTTCTGAGTCTCTTGTTCGAGTGATTAGGCCTTGCTTTTCCATGCTGGCGAGCGCGGTGAATGTCGTTGACTCCTTCATTCCAACGGCGTTAGCGAGCTCGCGCTGCGTTACCTCGTCTTTTTCCCAGAGCACTCGAAGGAAATGGTACTGGCCGATTAAGATGCCATGCTCGGCGATCGCGTCTTGTAAGTTTCTGGTGTAGATCCTTGTAATTTCGCGAGCCAGGTATGCTATCGAGTGATCGGTGAGAAACGATGATTGGTATGCTGAGTCTGTGTAGCTAGTTTCTGACATCTTTGTGGTCACCATCCCAGTATATTAATCGATGAGCGGTAGATGAGAGAGATGGCTATCAGACCTAGTGTGACCATCACGGCCCTCTCGAACAAAGCCTCTGAGACCTTGAATCGCATGCGCTCGCCTAGCCAGATCCCAAGTAGCATGGGTACACAGATCGCAAAGGAACCCAGGAGCTGTGTGAGGCTGAAGGATCCCAGTACCGCTAGACCACCATACATTGGTAAAAACCCGCCCAGGTAAAGCAACGCGATCGCTTTCACAAAGTCGTCTTTCTTGAGGTTCTCGAGCGAGGATAGGTAGAGGACGAGTAGTGGTCCGACGAATGAAGTGGTGCCACCAACGACTCCCGCCGCGAGACCACCTAGGGGGCCACTGATTCCCTCTTTGTCCGGCGGAATTTTGAGTTTCCATTTTGTCGTACGTAACGCGATGTTGATTAAAACGATGATCCCTAGACCGATTTTAATGACGTTCGAGTCCGCGCTTACCAGGACCTGTACACCCAGGCTGACACCAATTATTTGACCAAGCCCCAGCGGCCAGAATCGTTTTAGGTACTCGAGGCTCTTCCTTGAGAATTTGGCTTGGTAAATGTTAGACGCAAGCACCGGGACCGCCATCATTGGTATCACGCTGAGGAGAGGCATGAATAGTGCGAGTAGTGGGGTGGCAAAGAGTGGCATACCGAACCCGAGAAACCCTTTGATGAGCCCCCCGAGAAATACAATCACAGTGATGAAGAGGAGGGCCTCGATTGAGAGTGACACTAGTGCGTCCATCGGTCTTTGTGCCACATCATTTTGATTTACCTATTAATTAAGGGCCTCGTTGACGATTAGATACCTAAGTAGTAGCGTTCTGCAAGTGGGCCACTTCAATAATAAAAACGCATTTAACTTACGGGGCATCCATGCTGAAACTTACATTTGCCTGCCACGACTATGATCACGTTCGAGATATCTTTGAGCCAGAGGTGGTCACCGAAGGTGTAGAGCTTACCCAACTCAAGCTCCCGGTCGAAGAGATTTTTTTTAGGTTTATCAAGTTTGGGGAGTTCGAGGTCTCGGAGCACTCGTTTGCAAAATACGTCAATTTAAGATCGAAAGGGCAGGCTCGAGGCGTCGCTATCCCGGTGTTTCCGTCCCGTGTGTTTCGCCACTCGGCTATCTATGTCCGGAGCGACTCAGACATCAAGACCCCGAAGGATCTGGAGAGCCGTCGGGTTGGTATCCCCGAGTGGGGACAGACAGCGGGTGTTTATGTCAGGGGCGCTTTTGCGGATCAATTCGGTGTCGACCTGGGTTCAATTACGTGGGTGCAGTCTGGCGTCCACGAGCCCGGTAGGGCGGAGAAGGTTAAGTTTAATCTTCCCGATTGGGTGAATCTGCAACCAGACACTCAACATAATCTGAATGACCTGCTTCTGTCTGGTGCCGTTGACGCGGTAATTACGGCTCACCCGATACAGTCATTCAAAGATGACGACCCTCGTGTCGTCAGAATGTTTGAGGACCCGAGACAGATCGAGGGTGAGTATTTTCAAAAGACGCAGTGCTTCCCGATTATGCACACGATTGTGATTCGGAACGATGTTCTTGAAGAGAGCCCCTGGGTTGCGCAGACCATCTATAAAGGTCTCGATCAGGCAAGAGCCCGTTGCGTGGGAAGGCTGAGCGATGCGACGGCATCTGCTGTCCCGATGCCTTGGGTCTTTTCAGCGATGAAAGACTCTCAAGCTATGTATGGGGGTCACGATATTTGGAGCTACGGCATCGATGAAAACCGGACGACGCTCGAGACATTCGCAAGGTACTGCTATGAGCAGGGGGTCGCTGATACATTGATGTCGCCGGAAGATCTTTTTTTTGAGAATACGTTTGAGTCTTTTAAGGTCTGATTGATGAGTTTAGGTGGTTTTTTTAGCTCCGGGTTCGCCCGCCAACCGAAGGGTCTGGTTGGTTATGTATTGACCGCTTATGCGGCACTTTTTGTGCTCTGGTCGGCTTACGCGGCCGTTTTCTCGAGACTTGATGCGCTCGTGCTTGTGACCCTGTTCTTGTCTTTCATGTTGGTTCTCGTGTTTTCCACAATCGCAGCTGGGAGTGAGCGGCCCGAGGATGATCCCGATCGGATCCCAGTCTATGACTGGGTTCTTGTCTTGTGCAGTATC
>CACAXU010000052.1 GCA_902536515.1 uncultured Litorivicinus sp.
GTGGTCACCTCAAGTTCTGGGTGACTCTTGGCCCAATCGATCACCGTGTTTCGGTTGTGCTGTAACGCGATGAGTAATTCACGGTGCCATTGCCAACCATCTCGAAGGCAGGATTCCGTGACTGCGTATGCTAGCGGAGCCACGTGTGGCATCGCGATCTGTGTTTCGAGATACCGAGCGCGTGTATTTGGCTCCGGAATAATTGCAACAGCGCAACCAAAGCCTGCCACATTGAATGTTTTGGTGGCAGCCATCAGCGTGATTGTTGGCTGTTCATTCGATGCAAACAAACCCAATGGGATGTGTGGCTTGTCGTTGAGGATCAGATCAGCCCAAATTTCATCACTGACGATGAGCGTGTCATGTTTGGATGCTGTTGCGATGAGTGCTTCGAGGAACTGTTTAGAATAGACCGTGCCACCTGGATTGTGCGGATTGCACCAGAGAATGGCCGAGGGTTCAGTCAGTGTCTCCAGCGTTTCAGCAATCTGAGTCAGTGACGGTTCTAGTGTTTCGCCCACGCGGGTCAGTGCCATCGGATGTTCGATCCGTTTTTCAATCGAAGGAACAGTCTTAAAATATGGGTACGCGGGTGTTGGAGTCAGAACTTGTTGAATATGTGGGTGTGCCATGAGTGCGAACCGCATCCCTGGAACGACGCCAGCAACAGGCACGATCCAGTCAGAATCAATGGTCCATTGATGTGTCTTGTGTAGGTGATCGACCCAGGCCTCCCTGAAGCCTTTTGGCTCTGTACCATAACCATAGATTCCGTGTTCAAGCGAACGATTGACCGTATCGCTGACACAATGCGGCGGCGCACAATCCATATCGGCAACCCACAACGGTAATTCAGTGTCAGGAAATGTGGACCATTTGAGGCTCGCGTATGCGCGACGTTCAATCGGATTTGGATGCCATTGCATATTTGGGTTCCCTGAGTGCAAGGAAAAGACCGGCAGCGATGAGTGTGCCAGCAATCCAATGATTTGATGTGAGGGATTCGTTTAAAAAGATAGAGGCCAGGATGACTCCATAAAAAGGCATCAAGTGAATGTACTGGCCTGCCACTTGTGCCCCAAGTTGTCCGACGCCGTAGTTCCAGCAGATATAGGCTCCGAGTGAGGCAAATATTGCAACATAGCCGACCGCGTAAAAAGTCTCGATTGTCAGAGCAATTGGCGGCTCATCGAATGGGTTGACAGTTAATAACAATCCATTAAAGCAGACTCCGAAAAAGACGATGTATGCGAGAAAGCCAAGGCCTGAAAGCTCGCTTGGTTTTTTGCGAAGGGTAAGTGAGTAAAATGCCCAGCCGATTGATGATGATATAACCCACAGGTCACCAGGGTTGACGGTGAGCTGACCGGTTTGGCCACTCAAAATCAGGTAGGCGACACCAATCAGTGAGACGAGAATACCAGCCCCACGTCGCATGCTCAGTGTGTCCCCAAAGAAAATAACCCCAAAAAGCACAATCCATACCGGGATCGATGAATTAATTAATAGGGCATTAGTGGCTTCTGTATCTCGTAAGCCGAGATAGAGAAGCACATTGAAGCTCGCCACCGATAGCAGTGCGAGAATCGTCAAGATGGGCAGATGCTTGATGATCAGTGGGAGTTCTGATTGAACTCGTTGAAAGGCAAAGGGTAGGAGCAAACACAGTGCGAACAGCCAGCGGTAAAACGACATGGTGATCGCGCCGATGTCTGATGCGAATGCCCGGCCAACAATAAAGTTTCCTGCCCAAAACAGAGGCGGGAGTAGCAGAACGACATAGGGCCATGTGCGACCCATTAATCAGCAAGTCGGCGGTATTTCACGCGTGTCGGGATGATTTCTCCACCTAGACGTTTCTTGCGATCCTCTTCATATTCTGTGTAGTTACCTTCGAAGAAAATCGCTTGTGAATCACCTTCGTAGGCCAAAATATGTGTTGCGATTCGATCCAAGAACCAACGATCGTGAGAGATCACAAGCACTGTACCAGGGAAGGCGAGCAGCGCTTCTTCGAGCGCGCGCAGTGTTTCCACATCAAGATCGTTGGTCGGTTCGTCAAGGAGTAATACATTACCGCCTTGCTTCAAGGTTTTTGCAAGGTGGAGTCGGTTTCGCTCACCTCCTGACAGATCTTTAACAAATTTCTGCTGATCACCGCCTTTGAAGTTAAACCGGCCTAAATAGGCACGGCTGGGGATTGAATAGTTGCCGACTGTAATCATGTCTTGCTCATCGGACACTTCCGCCCAAACGGTTTTCGATCCATCCAAGGCATCACGCGATTGATCGACGTATGCAAGTTCGACTGTGTCACCTAATTCAACAGTTCCCGAGTCGGGCGATTCTTGGCCAGTGATCATTTTAAAGAGCGTTGACTTACCCGCACCGTTACCACCGATTACCCCAACAATGGCGCCTGCCGGAACTGAGAAACTCAAATCGTCGATCAACATTTTGTCATCAAATGCCTTGTTGACTTGTCTGAATTCGATCACTTTGTCGCCGAGTCGGGGTCCTGGTGGGATGTAGATTTCTTGGGTTTCGTTGCGTTTTTGTGTGTCTTGGCTCTGCAATTCCTCAAATGCTTTGAGACGCGCCTTTGATTTGGCTTGGCGACCTTTGGCATTTTGGCGTACCCACTCAAGCTCACTTTTGATCGTTTTCTGACGTGCTTCTTCAGACTTTTGTTCTTGCTCGAGGCGCTTTTCTTTCGCT
>CACAXU010000053.1 GCA_902536515.1 uncultured Litorivicinus sp.
CAACCATGTTAAATCAAGCACTTGGACTAACGATTACGCGTATTGCCCTCATGATAATTTTATTTGCACACGGCTGCTTTTTAAAAGTCTAAACCTTCACGAGCGAAGGCACCGTCAGATTTTTTGAAAGTATTGGACTTCCCGCTATCGCTGCGTACCTCGTGATCGCCGGTGAGATACTTGGAGGCATCGCTTTAATCCTTGGTGCCTTCACACGTCTAGCGGCATAACTCTCATTCCCAATCCTTCTCGGTGCGACTTGGATGCACCTCGGAAACAACTGGGTCTTTTCAGCCGAAGGTGGTGGCTGGGAATTTCCCATCCTACTGGTCGCGTTGGCGATTGCTGTTGGATTGGGTGGTGCTGGGAAGTTTGCAATCGATAATCTTGAGTGGATGAAACATGTTCATTTCACTCAGTCGACCGCAGAACAAGCGACTGCATAACCCTATGGTGTGATCGTCTGGCCATCCCAGGCGATCACTTCACCTGTTCGTTCGGGTGTTAGCTCACTCAGAACATCCCAAAGATATCCGGCCGATTGTTCCGTGGTGAATAATCGATCGGGATCAACCCCAGCCTGAAACGGTTTTGAGAGATCCGTATCAACTGTCCCCGGATGCAGACCAACGACGATCGCATGTGGATTGGTTCGCGAAAGCTCCAAACTCAAATTCTTTGTCAGCATATTTTGTGCGGTTTTACTTGCACGATAACTATGCCAACCACCCAACCGGTTATCGCCAATGGAAGCGACTCGAGCTGATAAAGTCGCAATGGTGATTGGCTCTCGATGACGAATCAAACGACCAAGCGCTGCGTACCAAAGAAATGGTCCAAAGCAATTCACGGAAAACACCGTTTGCAAATTCGACCGACTGAGATCTGCGAGTTTTTTTTCGGGCTTTAAACCAAGCGATTCATCTTGCAAGATCCCTGCAGTGGTCACGACTAGATTGAGTCTATCGATTTGTGATGCAACGGCTGTCGATGCATCGACAACTGATTGATCAGATAACAGATCAAGTTCGATCGGTATGATGCGCGGATCTCTTGAGTCGAATGTCTGGATATCACGCCCCGTGACGACGACTTGATCAAATTGATTAGACTGAAGAATCCGATTCACTAAGGCTCGTCCTAAGCCACCTGAGCCTCCTTGGATCAACGCAGACTGTGTCATCTCATTACCATTTAAACAGTTTAATACTCAGTCCCATACCAACAGTACAGAACCCGACAAGGATTGCGAGATGAATCGCAATATCAGTCACTCCGGCGTCGTCTAGCATCACAGCACGTGCAGCCTCCAACACATGGGTTAAAGGAAGAACTTGCGCGATCATCTGGACCCAATCAGGTGATCCATCGAGTGAAAACCAAACACCCGATAAGAGCAGCATCGGGAAAGTAATGGCATTGAGTAATCCGTCAGCAAACTCCTTACTCTCAGTTCGACATGCAATCGCAAGTCCTAGGGTAATCATTGCCAAGCCACCCACTAAAGCGATTAAAAATAGGAGTCCAAGACTCCCAACCATTTTGTAATCTAAAATCAGATTTGTCCCAACAAAGACGATCGTGCTTGCAGTCAGAGTGACCAATAATCGGGAAAGGACCTGAGCCAAGAGGAATTCGAATTTTGTCAGCGGTGTTGCTCTCAAGCGTCGTAAATACCCTGATTGTCGATAACGAACAACCACATAGCCAACGCCCCATAACGCGCTATACATCATATTCATTCCGAGAATACCAGGTACAACCCAATCCACATATCGAATCGCTTCACCGTCAGTTTCGCCACGCTCGAGTGATCTTGCTTCGGTATATTTGAGAAGAAGCTCCAAAATCGCACCTGAGGCAGAATTACCGTTCACCCAATAACGGACAGAATCCTCAACCACCTCGACCACCAAATCTGTCTGTTGTCGAGACAATCGATCAAGTGCTTTGTTGCGGTCTGAACTGATGGTCTCAATACCTGGGAACTCGAGAAGCTCTGGGAGGCTATCTGACGCGACCGCGGTGACAGTAAACAATGCTCTTGGTGGTCCGGAAAAAACCACAGCCAGCGCAAACACGATCAATACTGGGAATACGAGATTCCAGCCAAAACTGGCTCGGTCTCTCAAATATTCGACGTTTCTCGCAAAAAAAACTGCCTTCATTCGTCGCACTGACCGCTTGATTGATTTCATTCAATCACCTCTTGCGTTTTCACCAGCGTCTCGCCAGTCAATGACAAGAAGAGTGTATCCAAGTCTGAAACGCCGGCATCGGCAATGAGTTGTTTCGGTGGACCTTGAAGCAGCGTTTTGCCATGAGACAAGATCACCAGTTCGTCACATAGAATTTCAGCTTCTTCCATATAGTGCGTTGTCAAAATCAGAGTGCGGCCGTCCGCTTTCAAAGCCGACACCACATCCCACAAATCACGACGAGATCGAGGGTCCAGACCCGTTGTTGGCTCATCCAAAAAAACAATTTCCGGGTTATGTACAAGGGCTAAAGCAAGTAGTAATCGTTGTCTTTGCCCACCTGAGAGACGCCGTGAGTCTCGATGCAGAAATTCTTGCAACCGGAACTGGTCGATCAATTGATCCATCGCGATCGGATCATCATAAAAACTTGCGAACAACTTCAAATTATCAAAGGGC
>CACAXU010000054.1 GCA_902536515.1 uncultured Litorivicinus sp.
TTGATGGTGGTGTACAGACAGCCGTCGTGATGTTGCTGGTTGCTGCGTCAGTGGTGATGGGTGGGTTCCTAACCCGGGCGCAAATCCCACAGGATTTTGCTCGCTGGATCCTCGATATGACGACGAACCAATGGGTGATTCTTGCAATCCTCAATGTGTTCTTCTTAGTTATAGGTTTCTTTTTGCATTCTGCGGCAGCAATTATTTTGGTGGTTCCGATTGTTATCCCCTTGATTCAGGCTGCAGGAATTGACCCAATTCATTTTGGTCTAGTAGTGACTCTGAACTTGGCGTTGGGCCAGCAAACCCCGCCAGTGGCCAGTGTTTTGATCACCTCATGTGCGGTTGCTCGCGCGAATATCTGGGATGTATCGAAAATCAATATCTATTTTATCGCAGTCTTGTTTGCAGTTTTGATGTTGTGTACCTATGTGCCGGCTGTACCGATGTATTTAGTTGACGCTATTTATAGGTCATAAGGTGGATGATTACACAGTTAGTCAGGGAGGCGGTGTTGCCGAATACCGCCTGATGCGACCTGAATCCCGGAATTCGCTCACGTTTGGTATGTATCAAGCGTTAGAGGACTTATGCCGCGATCCTGGTGACGCACGCGTGATCGTGCTGACAGCAGAGGGTGACAAAGCGTTTGCGTCTGGGACCGACATTTCAAACTTTAAAGATTTCGACTCAGCCCAAGATGCAATCGACTACGAAGCGATGATCGGCCGAGTCATTGACGCAGTCGAATCAAGTCCGATTCCGGTTATTGCGTCTTTGCATGGCATCGTCGCTGGCGGTGGAGCCGCGATTGCGGCTGCTGCGGATATCCGACTAGGAACGCCGGACATACGTTTTGGTATGCCGATCGCAAGGACTTTGGGCAACTGTTTGTCAGTTGCTAACCTCAATCGGTTGGTTCATTTACTTGGTGAGTCGCGAGCGCGTTACCTGTTGTTAACTGCAGAGTTTGTGCCAATTAAGCCTCTGGTCGAGTCGGGGTTTGTGAGTGAGGTGGTGGAGACCGCAGAACTCTGCGATCAGCGAGCGAGAGCGCTCGCTCAACACTTGATGACCTTGGCTCCACTGACGATTTCGGCAACTCGAGATGGGCTCAATCGGCTGTCTCAACGTGCAACTCCTGACGATATGGATCTCATTCAGCGTTGTTACCTCAGTGACGATTTTGCAGAGGGCATTGATGCATTTTTTGCAAAACGCAAAGCCAAATGGACTGGCCAATGAGTGTGCAACAGAGGCCACTGACTGGCATGCGAGTCATAGAACTGGCGCACATTATGGCAGGACCTTTGTGCGGAATGATGTTGGCAGATATGGGCGCCGATGTGATTAAGGTTGAAAAAATCGAGGGTGGTGACGACTCGAGGCGCATGGTCCCTCCAAACATTGGCGAAGAATCTGCTGCTTTTTTGATGATGAATCGCAATAAGCGCGGTATGGCACTTGATCTTAAATCTGATGATGGAAAAAATATTCTCACAGCTCTTTTGAAAGACGCAGACTGTGTCATAGAGAATTTTCGTCACGATACGATGGAGCGTTTGGGGCTATCGTATGAGGAATTAAAGGCAATTAACCGAGGTCTCATTTACGTGGAGATATCGGGTTATGGTCGTACCGGACCATATCGTGAACGAGCAGGGTTTGATCTTGTGGCGCAGGGCGCCTCTGGCTTGATGAGCATCACTGGGCCTGGTCAAGATGACGGTCCCGTTAAGGTCGGAGCCCCAGTGACGGATATCACTGCAGGGATCCTCGCAGCGATGGGTGCGGCAGCCGCTTATGCCGGGAAGCAAAAATCAGGTCTTGGTACACGCGTCGATACATCATTATTTGAAGCAGGAATTACCCACACTTACTGGCAGTCTGCCATTGCTTTAGCGACAGGAGAGACGCCAAAAGCGCTTGGCTCAGCACACCCGTTGAATGCGCCGTATCAGGCATTTCCGACTGCAGATGGTTATATCAATGTTGGGGCTGCGAATCAGCGAAATTGGTTGCGGCTACTGGATGTCATTTGTGCAACTGAACTGAGTAATGACCCGAGATTTTCCTCAAATGCTGACCGGATGGCTAATCTTGATGCGCTGATCGAGGAATTAAATGGGTATTTTCGCCAACATGCGTCTGAGGTTTGGCTCGAAAAGCTCGATCAAGCAGGTGTTCCTGCGGGCCCTATTTTGTCGATTGCAGAGATGCTCGAGCATCCTCAGGCCCTTGCTCGCGACATGGTTGTGCAAACGGAGCATGACCGGGTTGGTCCAGTGAAAGGGCTCGGAATGGCCGTTAAATTTCATGGTACTCAGCCCGTTGCGTCACGAGCGGCTCCGATCCATGGCCAACATTCAGCGCAGATACTGACGGAGCTTGGTTATACAGATACTGAGATTCAATCGCTATTTCAACGCGGCGTGATTCATACCGGCTAGCGGATCATTCGACTGCGGAAGTCATCCTAGACTCGATTACAGCCGCTTTTTCTCCGGGATAAGGCCCTCTGGTGCATAGCGAAGTGTCAAAAGCAAAATGATGCCTACAGTCATCAAGCGCATATGTGCGGCGCCCTCGAGCA
>CACAXU010000055.1 GCA_902536515.1 uncultured Litorivicinus sp.
ACTACAGCGTCAAGCATCGCTTGAACGCCTTTATTTTTAAATGCTGTACCACAAAGACAAGGAACGATTTCGCGAGCTAACGTGCGCTGACGTAATCCGGCCTTGACTTCAGCCTCGGATAGCTCACCGCCTTCGAGATACTTTTCCATTAAACCATCATTTGCCTCGGCAGCCGCTTCAATCATTTTTTCACGGAGCGATTCTACTTGGTCAGCAACGTCAGCCGGCACATCTTCGTACGTAAAGGTTGTGCCCATGTCGTCTTCACTCCAGGCGATGAACTTGTTCTTCACAAGATCTACAACGCCTTTGAAATCCTTTTCTGCACCAACCGCACACTGGATCGGAACAGCCGTCGCACCCAAACGGTCGCGTACCTGGTTCACGACCCGGATAAAGTCGGCACCATCACGGTCCATCTTGTTCACAAAACATATCCGAGGAACACCGTATTTATCAGCCTGACGCCAGACAGTTTCGGACTGTGGCTCTACACCTGATGCAGCACAGAACACAACAACTGCACCATCAAGAACACGCATAGAACGCTCTACTTCAATCGTGAAATCAACGTGACCCGGTGTATCGATGATATTGATGCGATACTTATCAAACTGCTGATCCATCCCTTGCCAGAAGGTTGTCGTCGCGGCCGACGTGATCGTGATACCACGCTCCTGCTCCTGCGCCATCCAGTCCATGGTTGCCGCGCCATCATGAACTTCGCCAATCTTGTGATTCACGCCGGTGTAGAACAGAACGCGTTCTGTCGTTGTTGTTTTACCAGCATCAACGTGTGCGCAGATGCCGATGTTGCGATAACGGTTAATTGGGGTGGTACGTGCCACTGTTGGTCTCCAAAGAGCCGGCTGATACGGCCATTATTTAATTAAAAACGGAAATGCGAGAACGCTTTGTTTGCTTCAGCCATACGGTGAACATCTTCGCGCTTTTTCACAGCAGCGCCACGTTGCTCAACCGCGTCCAGAATTTCACCTGCAAGACGAGCCTGCATTGACTTCTCGCCACGCTTTCGTGCGTACTCGACTAACCAGCGCATTGCCAACGCCGTACGACGGCTTGGGCGAACTTCAACAGGTACTTGGTAAGTTGCACCACCGACACGGCGAGACTTCACCTCGACCATTGGCGCGATGTTCTCGAGTGCCTGATTGAATACTTCAAGTGGATCTCCACCGTTCTTTTCGAGAACGCGATCAAGTGCTCCATAAACGATGGATTCCGCAACGGACTTCTTTCCACTTTCCATCACGTGGTTAATGAACTTAGCGAGTAATTGATCACCGAACTTTGGATCCGGCAAAATTTCACGTTTTACGGGGACGCGACGTCTTGGCATTATATTGTCCTTTTCTTCAGGTCATTCCGGGACTCTTGCCCGGCCTTACTGAGCATAGCGCACCATACTCTGTATTAATGATTACATTTTAATGATTTGTTGATTTCGATTTAGCTCTTGGGCCGCTTCGCACCATACTTTGACCGACCTTGTTTACGATCGTTCACACCAGCGGTATCCAATGCACCGCGCACAGTGTGGTAACGCACACCTGGCAGATCCTTGACTCGACCACCACGGATCAGTACAACTGAGTGCTCCTGCAGGTTGTGACCTTCACCGCCGATATACGACGATACCTCGTATCCGTTGGTCAGACGCACGCGGCACACTTTACGAAGCGCCGAGTTTGGCTTCTTTGGTGTGGTTGTATACACACGAGTACACACACCGCGACGCTGTGGACAAGCCTGCAACGCGGGAACGTCTGTTTTAACGACCTTGCGTTTACGTGGCTTGCGAACAAGCTGATTAATAGTTGCCATCTGGAAACTCCCCAGTCCATCGAAAAAATCGGGCGCGATTTTAGGCGCGCCCGAAGCTACAGTCAAGTAAGGCGAAAATTACTCCGCTGCTTCATGCCCCTGAGATTCAATCTCAGCAATCTCTCGACTCAATGCCTCCGCGACCTCAGCAGCAGACACACGCGTTTCTTCCCCAGCTTCTGCACGCTTACGCTTGCGCTCTGCGTGATATGCCAAACCAGTACCCGCTGGGATCAAACGACCCACAACGACGTTTTCTTTCAGACCACGCAAACTGTCAGCTTTACCCGTCACGGCTGCTTCAGTTAATACGCGCGTTGTCTCCTGGAAAGACGCGGCAGAAATAAAGGATTCCGTTGCCAATGATGCTTTGGTAATACCCAACAATTGACGCTCATACAGCGCTTCAATCTTTCCGTCACCACGGAGACGATCGTTTTCTTCCAAGACCTGCGTGTATTCAACTTGATCACCAGCAATGAATGATGAATCACCCACCTGGCTGACCTCAACCTTACGCAGCATCTGGCGAATGATCACTTCTATGTGCTTGTCATTAA
>CACAXU010000056.1 GCA_902536515.1 uncultured Litorivicinus sp.
TCCTTCATCGCCTCTGATTGCCAAGGCATCCACCGTGTGCACTTCGGTACTTGATCATACAATCCTAGAACTCACAGAGATCATTCATGCATGGCACCGATTACACGATAAATGCTGATCTATAATCAGCATCACCAAACGCGCCTGTAATCTTTGAAATTGATACAACGTATCCAATTTTGTTGATTACAAAACTTGTTAATCCAACTTGTTAAAGAACACTGACCACATAGTCATTGAAAAGCACGTACCGCACTTTTCAATAACCACTCTGGTATGAAATGGTGGAGCTATGCGGGATCGAACCGCAGACCTCCTGCGTGCAAAGCAGGCGCTCTCCCAGCTGAGCTATAGCCCCACAGCATTGGTGGGTCTGGGCTGACTTGAACAGCCGACCTCACCCTTATCAGGGGTGCGCTCTAACCAACTGAGCTACAGACCCGTTCACTGCTATACCAGGTCACTAGATCAAGCAATGCGTGTGAGCACTTGAGCCTTGGTCGACTCATCGTTTAAGGAGGTGATCCAACCGCAGGTTCCCCTACGGTTACCTTGTTACGACTTCACCCCAGTCATGAATCACACCGTGGTGACCGTCCTCCGAAGTTAGACTAGCCACTTCTGGTGCAACCCACTCCCATGGTGTGACGGGCGGTGTGTACAAGGCCCGGGAACGTATTCACCGCGACGTTCTGATTCGCGATTACTAGCGATTCCGACTTCATGGGGTCGAGTTGCAGACCCCAATCCGGACTACGACCGGCTTTCTCGGATTAGCTTCCCTTCGCAGGTTCGCAACCGTCTGTACCGGCCATTGTAGCACGTGTGTAGCCCTACACGTAAGGGCCATGATGACTTGACGTCGTCCCCACCTTCCTCCGATTTGTCATCGGCAGTCTCCTTAGAGTTCCCGGCCGAACCGCTGGCAATTAAGGATAAGGGTTGCGCTCGTTACGGGACTTAACCCAACATCTCACGACACGAGCTGACGACAGCCATGCAGCACCTGTCACTCGGTTCCCGAAGGCACCAATCTATCTCTAGAAAGTTCCGAGGATGTCAAGTGTAGGTAAGGTTCTTCGCGTTGCTTCGAATTAAACCACATGCTCCACCGCTTGTGCGGGCCCCCGTCAATTCATTTGAGTTTTAACCTTGCGGCCGTACTCCCCAGGCGGAGAACTTATCGCGTTAGCTACGCCACTAAACATGCAAGATGTCCAACGGCTAGTTCTCATCGTTTACGGCGTGGACTACCAGGGTATCTAATCCTGTTTGCTCCCCACGCTTTCGCACCTCAGCGTCAGTATTGGTCCAGATGGCCGCCTTCGCCACTGATGTTCCTTCCTATATCTACGCATTTCACCGCTACACAGGAAATTCCGCCATCCTCTACCATACTCTAGCTAGGCAGTTTTGGATGCAGTTCCCAGGTTGAGCCCGGGGCTTTCACATTCAACTTACCAAGCCGCCTACGCGCGCTTTACGCCCAGTAATTCCGATTAACGCTTGCACCTTTCGTATTACCGCGGCTGCTGGCACGAAATTAGCCGGTGCTTTTTCTGTAGCTAACGTCAATCCCAGCAGGTATTAACTACTGAGCCTTCCTTACTACTAAAAGTGCTTTACAACCCTAGGGCCTTCTTCACACACGCGGCATGGCTGGATCAGGGTTCCCCCCATTGTCCAATATTCCCGACTGCTGCCTCCCGTAGGAGTCTGGACCGTGTCTCAGTTCCAGTGTGACTGATCATCCTCTCAGACCAGCTAAAGATCGTCGCCTTGGTGAGCCATTACCCCACCAACAAGCTAATCTTACGCAGGCTCATCTAATAGCGAGAGCTTCAAAGAGAGGCCCCCTTTCATCCTTAGATCGTATGCGGTATTACCCAAAGTTTCCCTTGGCTATCCCCCACTACTAGGTAGATTCCTACGCGTTACTCACCCGTCCGCCACTTGTCGCCCACTAGCAAGCTAGTGTCGTTACCGTTCGACTTGCATGTCTTAGGCCTGCCGCCAGCGTTCAATCTGAGCCATGATCAAACTCTTCAATTAAAAGTACCTGAATAATTCAGGTGATATTTTGTGCTCAGACAATCGCAAAACTGCTAAATAAATTTACACAGGTATGCTTGTCTGAAAATTTGTCAACTTTCAGCTCAAGCACCCACACGCATTGCTTGATCAATTTTTTAAAAAACGCTCCAGAGGGCC
>CACAXU010000057.1 GCA_902536515.1 uncultured Litorivicinus sp.
CTTGGATAGCGTTCAGCGCGAAGTCCACGTCATCTTCGTTCATCAAAGCAGGCCTTGGTGATCCAAATTTCCAAAGACTGGCTGTTTCGTATTGACCGCTCAGGGACAACACGGCTTTGTTTGCCTCATCCTCAGTATTACTGCATGCAGTTATTGTCGAAAAACAAACAACAGCAAATATGAGGTTAATTACTCTCATAGGTATTTCTCGCACCAGGAAAAAACAATTCCTGATTAATGATAACTGAGTGTTGAATAAACAATAATTTTAACTTGGGCACATACATTCCTTTTAGGGTATCAAGATGGAAATGACTTTGAGTGAAAAGATAGTAACAAAGCTCGAGCTAGCTTCGAGCCAGAAAGCGGCGTTTGCTCCTAAGGCCTTGGCCGCCTCCATAAGGCAAAGCCATCCGAATGAAGTCATTTATTCTGATCGCGCTTCAGCGAGCGATACCGTGAGAGAAGAGCTTGGAGCCATATTGCGCCTCTTAGCCTGAAACATGAAGCGATGAACTCAACGGGTTGACTGATTTTGCGTCATCGTAAGGTGTAAATCGTCTTCATCCATCGATTTTCGGGGCTAATTTGCCGCATTGATCGCCTTACGCATTGATCGCCTTAATTGTCAGATTCGACATGATCCTGTCCCACCCTTTGTGAGATCATGTACCCTCCCGAATGGTAACAAAAGTTATTAACGAAGCATCCAATCATTAAACTTAGTGAAGAATTTATTTTCAATGGTCAGTATCGATGATCCAGTTTGAATACCGTCACCTTTTGATTGGTCTTTATTTTCAGAAGATTGCAAGCTAGTCAGTGCAAACGACTACTTTAAACGCCGGCCCGAGCCCACTCACACACGATACGAGAAGTGGGTTTGGCGAGCAGACGACCCCGAAGCAGCGATCTCTTCCATCAAAACAGTTTACGAATTATAAACTTGGTAATTGTGTTTCCGAAAGGGGTAAGTGTAATAACAGCTAAAGCAGCTATCGGCCATCCGAATAGCCAACCTCGCACCCATCGCATGACAAAGTCGTCAACGACACCAACATTTAACCAAGTAATAAATCCGGTCACGAAGAAAACCACCATAAAGGTCATCACTATTGGCCCGACGTACTTAGCGTATCTTTCCATCTGATCTTCAAGCCTTACTAGTTTGCTAAAGAGCCTACAACCGAGTCATAGCATTCATTGAACAAGCGAGGCTCAAAAAAAACTCCGGTAGTTACTAGCTTTCATATTCGATAGCAATTTGAAGCTGCCCCATCATCTATCCTGTAAATCCGTCGATAATCACAAGAGTCCGTTCGATAAAGCGGCTCGTATTAGTTACGAGTTGCTGATAGTCTGGATCGCTATACCAATCTTCAGCGTGTTGACGTGATGGAAACTCAATCACGATCAACCGATCGTAAGGGAAGGAGTTCTCCATATCGGTTTTGTGGCCACCTCGAACCAGAAACGTCCCATGATATTTTTGTACCAAAGCACTTACGTGGTCTTGATAACAAGATTTATATCCAGCCGGATCGTTGACTCTGACATTGGCTAACACGTATGCCCTCGACATCATCGAATAACCCTCACTGAATTCTACGTCGCTTTAAATTCATCCAAAATGTTTCGGGAGCACCGAACTTATAGTTTCGTCGTACATGATCGCGTTGATTTCTATTTTAATGAGACCGTTCCAATCCAGAGCCCAATCGGCCAAGGCTAGTGAATCGGTGGTATCAAGGATAGCAAAACCACCTGTCCTGTCTAAATTATGATACCTAGACAGCATTGATATGCGTTTTGGCGGCATTCCGCCGGTAGCCATAAATTGTTTTACTCTTGTATTCCTTGCCTCTGGTGTGAGGGTCCGCGCTAGCTTGAAAAGCATTCTCGATCTTCTGATACCTAACTAGTTTGTTTTAGAACTGTACTACAGAACACAGTCCCCTATGACCACCGTTATTCATTTGCTGGCTATTGCTATTTTTATTAAGCCGTCATCGACTTTATTGCGACTAGGATTTTCAACTCGCACCAAGTGAACTTGGCGTTTTGTAACTAGCGAGGGCTTCACTAGCCAACGTAGCAGGTTCTTTTAGGTCGACCTCCTCCAACACATGCACGTTAGTAAGAGATCCCGATGCCATTGTGGCCATTTTTATCGCTAATATCTGTGCACTAGT
>CACAXU010000058.1 GCA_902536515.1 uncultured Litorivicinus sp.
ATTATGTACGACGAGCCGTTTGTTGGGCAGGATCCTATTGGTCTTGGTGTTCTTCTTTCATTGGTCAAGCAATTGAACCAGGCGCTTGGTTTGACCTCGTTGGTGGTCTCGCATGATTTACAAGAGACACTTTCGATTGCGGATCATGTGATCATGATTGCGAACAATCGAGTTGCATTCCAGGGTTCACCAGATGTGATGCAAACATCGGATGATCCTTTGGTACAGCAGTTCCTTCACGGGAGTCCAGACGGTCCAGTGCGTTTTCATTTTCCTGCGCCATCACTCGAGGATTCGGTGTCGTGATGAATTGGATTGCAGGTGTTGGCAGATCGACACTGTTACAACTCTCTGATTTAGGGCGTGCTACGCTGATCCTGATGCAAGCCATTTTTGGTCGATCAAACGTCGGTGTTCATTGGCGTCTGACGATCGATCAAATCCATGTGGTTGGTGTGTTGTCGCTGAGTATCATCATCGTGAGCGGCTTATTTATCGGCATGGTTCTTGGGTTGCAGGGTTATACGATTTTGACTGATTACGGAAGCGAACAAGCGCTTGGACAAATGGTCGCTTTGTCATTAACTCGAGAATTGGGACCCGTTGTCACAGCGCTTCTCTTTGCCGGTCGTGCGGGTTCAGCACTGACTGCAGAGATCGGGTTAATGAAGGCCACCGAGCAACTCGCCAGTCTTGAGATGATTGGTGTCGATCCGCTGAGACGCGTGGTGGCTCCGAGATTTTGGGCCGGTGTTGTAAGCCTGCCGATACTGTCTCTCATTTTTGTGAGTGTTGGTTGCTTGGGAGGGGCACTTGTAGGCGTAAGTTGGCTGGGAGTGGATTCAGGATCGTTCTGGGCTAACATGCAGGCTTCAGTCGATTTTTCTGATGATGTGTCCAACGGTATGATTAAGTCGGTGGTATTCGCCGTTGTTGTGACTTGGATTGCTGTGTATCAGGGATATGATTTGGTTCCGACATCAGAAGGAATCGCAAGGGCAACCACGAAAACGGTGGTGTATTCCTCGTTGGCTGTGCTTGGGTTGGATTTTTTCCTGACGGCAGTCATGTTTGGGGGGGTGTAAGTGTATTCGCGTCGTTTAGAATTGAGTGTTGGAGCTTTTGTTTTGCTGGGCGCGCTTTGCCTAGGCTTTTTAGCACTTGAAGTCAGCGGTTTGACGCAAACCGGTGATTCTGGATCCTATAGACTGAGTGCGCGTTTCGATAATGTGGCTGGCTTAACGACGCGCGCGAGGGTCAGTGCTGCTGGTGTAACTGTCGGTCGTGTGGTTGGTATTCGTTATGATGATATAACGGCTGGGGCAATTGTTGATATGGAAATAAGCCAAGATTTTGATCAGTTTTCAGAAGATACATCGGCCTCGATTTTGACAGCAGGTCTTTTGGGTGAAAAATACATCGGATTGTTAACTGGTGGTGATCCGAGCAACCTCAAAGACGGTGATGTAATTTATGATACTCAGTCGGCGATCGTTCTTGAGGAACTGATCGGTAAGTTCTTACTTAATATGAGTAGCGACAAATGAAAACCTGGTTAGCCGGTTGTTTAGCACTTTTTCTTTCAATCACTGTATTTGGCGATAGTGATCCAAAGACTGTGGTTGAGCCGCTTCAAATCGCGCGCGATACGTTTTATGACGATGTATCGAAATTTCGAGCGGGCCAGTTGACTGAAGAGGAGCTCGTGTTTCGGATTTCTGAACAGTTTGCGCCACTCATCAATGACCGGACGGTTGCCTTACGTGTTATGGGTCGATTCGCGCGTCAGGCAACCGAAGAAGAGCGTGATCGATTCACGGATCGATTGGAAACAAGTCTTGTAGATGCCTATGCGCGGGGGCTTGCGGCATATGGCGGCGAGCAACTGACGCTTCCCGATGAAGGCGTGATCCTTAAGCCGGGTCGGGCGGTGGTTGAGGCGCGATTAGAAAGTTCGGGTCGTGAGCCATTACCGATTCAATTCGCGCTTGGTTATAGAGAGGGAAAAGGTTGGTTGGTCGAGAATGTCGTGATTGCCGGTATCAATCTCGGTTTGACCTTGCGTAACCAGTTTGCAGATCTTGTGAAGTCGAACGGTAGTGTGTCTGGCGCAATCGACGCTTGGTCCTTCGAATCAG
>CACAXU010000059.1 GCA_902536515.1 uncultured Litorivicinus sp.
GTTGATTGGCTTGTCAGTGAGCCGGGTCGTGCAACGATTGCTGACTTTGAGTTGGATGGTCAGCAGATCGCGATTCCGACGGCCGCCGATGAAGCTGCTCCGATTGAGATGGTCATTGTCGGAAATATTGACCATGGCCGAGAGTTGTCGCGTGACCACTGTCGTCGTTGCCACAAAGTTGATCGTGCCGACAAGTACGCAGGCATTGATAACGCGCCTTCCTTCCATGCAATGCGAACATTCGATGACTGGTACATTCGGTTTTCGACGTTTTACGCTGTGTCGCCGCATAAGGCTCTGATTTCGGTCGAAGGATCTGGGATTGAAAAAAATCGTGCGTTGATCACGATTGCGCCAATCGACCTGCAAATGGACGATATCAACGACATCGTTGCTTTTGTGCATTCGTTGACACCACTTGATTTGGGTAAACCGATCCAATTCAATCCCTAGCTGTCGAGATAATCGTCGGTCGTCCTGACTCTTGGACGATCGGGGCCGCGCAGAGGTGCATTGGCATCGTGGTACTGTGCACTAATGCGGCAGTCGTCACACATCTTCACCAGCTTAGTATTGTCCGAATCGGTATACATCCAATGATTGCCCTCGAGCTTCTCAATGATGCGCTCAATTGTGGATTTTACGCCGAACGGACGCCCGCACTCGATACACTCAAATGGATCCTCACCGTGCAATGAGGTTTGTTCTAGCGTTTGTGGTCCGAAGCTAAGTTGCGGCTTCAGTGTGATCGCTTGCTCAGGGCACGTGTTGGCGCATAGACCACACTGGACACACGCATTTTCCACGATGTTGATTTCAGGGCGATCTGAGCGATCATTGAGCGCCCCGGTCGGGCATTGTGAAACGCAAGCCAGGCATAATGTACATTTTTCCGAGTTTACTTCGATCGTGCCGTAGGGATCACCGGGCTCGAGAGCGATTGAACTGGATGACTCGCCATCGTGCCCAAGAAACGTAGCTGTGACTCGTTTGGCGACGTCGCGACGATGACCGAGTAATGCGATTTCTTCATGCTTAAAGGCTGGCATTCGCGTTCCAAAAAGGGCTTCTTCAAGTGTGGCAACATCATCGGCCTCGATGACTTTGACACGGTGAGCATCGACACTTGTTGCGCCTAACAATCGATGTGCTAATGCCGATTGAGTTTCGATTGCTGTCTTTGCTGTTTTTGGTGACTTAAGAATAAGCGCTTCACTTGCACCGGCACCGAGTGCCGCAAGTAACTCTGCATGACCAATCAGTTCCACATTATCCACTTCGTAGGGGATCACATCCGCGGGCAACCCTTGGCTGAAGCGAGCGGACTCTGCGATTAAATGACGACCGAAGTGACGGTCTATGAAAAGGACCCGTGGTGACGTTTTTGCATGACTTTGAAATGTTCTAATGAGCGTCTTTAGCCGTTGCACCATAAATTCGAAAGGCGGGTCATCGTAGACGATGGCGCCCGTTGGACAGACGGATGCACAACCGCCACATCCTCCACACATGTCAGGATCAACATAGACACCGTCACCATTGGTCTGAATAGCTTGTGCACCACAGGTATCAATGCAACGTGTACAACCTATTTTTTGAGATCTTGAATGCGCGCAAATTGAGCCTTCGTATTTTACATACAGCGGCTTTTCGAAGGTTCCGACCAGTCCCTTGGCTAGGGCTCCGATTTGAGTGAGCTTTAGCGCGTCTGCACTGGGTGCTCTCAAATAGCCGTCGCGAGTTGCCTCTGCGGCAAGGAGCGATTGCTGTGAGACAAGGTCAATCACAATGTCGCAGGATGATGATGCAGTGTCTTTGGGTGGGGAAAATTGAGTGTCACCGCGGCCGGTTGCAATCAGAGTTGCAAACTGTGTAAATGTCACATCAAAAGCGCCGAGACCGCCGGCAACTGATTGAATCTGTCCAATTGCCAAATCATATTTCCCTGACGGGCTGGTATTCGCTGGTGGCTTTTCCAATACACACGTCACCGCTAATTCTTCGCCAAGGGTTTCAGCGAATGGTAAAACACTCGAATCTTTCGCGATGATCAAGCAA
>CACAXU010000060.1 GCA_902536515.1 uncultured Litorivicinus sp.
AATATCGCAATCGTGGATCGCAAGGGCATCTGCCTGGTTTGAGCCGAGGGCATACCCCATACAAAACCACACATTTCGTCCCTTACCCATCTGATCTGGGGAAAGCTTCGCGTCTCTTAATTTCTGATCAACCGCACGCAATCTTGGTCCATCGTTCCAAAGTACCTTGGTCTCCTGCGGGAGTTGGCTAAACACAACAAGGGCCTTCCGATACTCTTCTTCGTTTGCACAGTCTAGTCCGATGACTAACTGCGAAAGATACGGAACATGGCTCAATTCCCGAACGATATTCGGCATCGCTTCGGTTTCTAGCTCAGAGTATAAGCAGGGAAGTATCAGGCCTAGCCGTTTTTGTTTTGAGAACGCCAAAAGCTCGGACTCTAATGCATCCGTAGAGCGCTGTGTTAGGTTGTGAAGCGTAGTCACAATTCCTGTTTGGTAGAAATCTCCCATCCGCTCGACCCTCAAATAAGTTGTTGTAAAAAGATTCGCCTGACCGCCTCGTGCCAGCCAATTGGACCAGTGTGAGTCGTTCTGTAGATAGATGCCTTGGTTTTAATCTCTGGAAACCCATGTTTGTCAGATCGAATCAATACTGGATAGTCGGCATCCGCCAGCATTTGCGCGTCGTTCTCGCTATCACCCAGAGCCATTACCTTAAAGTCTTTGCCATGGATGAGCCTCATTCGGTTCAGTAACCAGCGTTGCGCCAAACTTTTATCGGTTGATCCCATCAAGTGGACAAAACGCCCGCCCAAGACCAGATGAAACCCTGCTGCTACCGTCTTCGTTGCCAGTGTGTTTAAAGCATCCTCGCTATCATGCCAAAGGAGCGGCTCTGAGAACTCACGTGTTTGCGCCATTGGCACATCGGCGCGAGTAAGGCCGGTTACCCCGATAAATTCGGCCTCCGACATCTCTGTGAGCGGTCTAAAACGAAACTCAGCCTGCATTGACCTCAAGAAGCTCTGAAACTGTTGACGCTCTTGGCCAAGTACATAACGTCGATACCCATGGACTGATTCAAGTCCCGCAGTAGCTGCGATTTCATGATCTAGTGGCACGTAGACCGCGGATCCGTTTTCAACTACGAACGGCTGGTTATTACCCATCAACCGTCTGATCTTAATCATCTCCTGGAGAGTCTTACTCGAATTGAAAATTACTGGAATACCGTGGCTATCCAGAAGCTCAAACAACGTGTCGGCCGGCGAGGCTGTGTAACTCTCCGCGTCCAAGAGTGACCCATCGAGATCTGTAAAAATAATTAAATCCTTCATAGGCTCAATATATATCTTTTCAGCATCCAGCAAGAGAAATGCCAGCCTCGAAAAATTCTCAGAACCAGCCAAGCGAGCAAACTGGACCAAATCTAGAGAACATAGACACGGGATGATGACATGAAATTGACCTCATCTGGTGCAGCGGAAAAAAAATTGCACCGATCGAGGCACCGTCTGGCCAAAACCAAAATCCTTTTTAGATCGCCATCTTCGCCATTCCGTTGTTGAAGCTCTTACCCCAGGATGACCAGTGACCACTATACTTAGGCAGTTGCACATATCTCACAGGGCACTAATTATCGACTCAATCCAAAGTACACTTGTCAAAAGGGGCTACAGTCTGGGCTGAATTCTGCGATCGAGGCCACAAAACATAGCTCTTATCGAACTAACCAGTGCTTACTGCACTTATAGTCACAGACTTAACCCTCCTTCCCTTCACGTATCTGACACTTGACCTGCTCTGTATCGCAACCAGTAAAAGCCCAGCCATTTTGCCTCATCATCATGAGTGGGTAACCTTGCTCAAAGAAAACAGGCGCCCTATGAATCGAGTCTCTTAACTAGGGTCAAACAGTTCGGGATCTATTATTACTCAGCCGTCAGCCCTGAGCTCATCAGCAAAGGTCACGGCCTGGTTGAGTATAAGGTTAAACAGGCCACGATGGTTCAAGCAGACCTGAAGATTGTGAAACATTCAGGACTTAGCTTAAACAGCTTGTTGGGATGTGGCGCACTCGTTTGT